>NZ_JAAHHT010000083.1 GCF_010672085.1 Okeania sp. SIO3I5 | reverse complement strand
AAGATGAGGTACAGTTACGATCCCCCTAAATCCCCCTTGAAAAGGGGGACTTTGAAGACTCCCCCCTTTTTAAGGGGGGCAGGGGGGATCTAAAACTGTATCTCACCAATTTGAGAAACGCTATATTCAGATAATTTATAGCATAAATAAGCAGCTATTCAGTTGATAGAAGTGTTATTAAACAGATGGTTAATATCATGTTCGGATAATTAGTTACAGGACTTACGCAAAATACGGAATTATACACCAGATGTAGGGGCGAATGGCATTCGCCCTTACTAGATATAGCGGTTCTGCGTAAGTCCTGAGTTATAAAAAAGTTTTTGTTTGTAGTAGGGTTTGAGCAATTGAAATATCCATCTTTTTGCTAGAGCAATACTAAGACAGCTTCTAATTATCACTATTCAACCGGACATGATATTACTTGATTCATAGTATTAAAAAGTTGAGTTGCTGGTTGATTGTGATAATTTCGTATATTTTTAAAACTTCTGATCGCTACAACTACATCAATTTATTGATAATTATTCCATGCATTTTTGATGTGCAAATAATCCAACCAATAATAATTATAAACCACAGGATACCAGCTTTAATAATAAATAATTACTTCTTCTTAAAAAGAAGGGTTAGTTAAAAGGAATTTTTTTATTTTTTTCTCCTTTAAAGGAGAGACTTTAAACCTTAATTATTCGGTAAACCTAACTCATTTACAGCGGTTTTCATTTCAGTAAACCACAGTAGGGACGTTCCATGGAACGTCCCTACTAAGTTTTGCTTGTGAATATGTGGTTCATCAATCTGAAAAGCGCTGTAATTGTTTTTTCCAAGTTGCTTGAAAAAGTTCAGAAGCTAGATTTTCTTGATCACCAAAAAAAGCAATATTTTCAAAGCGATCGCCTCGTAAAGAATCACGGGTAATTAATCTAGTTTATGGCCATTGAGACATATAATAACTGTCTTTAACTTTCTGCACTTCTGTGGGATTTTCTACTACATGAAGTTAAGCATAACCATAAGATTTTGATTCAACTACCGTGAAGTTTGAAATACATCTCGCAATGGGTGCTAATAAACATTTCAATCCGAGAAAAAGACTTAATTTTTTTAGTGTTATTTTGTGGAATCAAATAGCTAAAAAATAGTTCCTTTTCTCATATTTATGGCTTGCTGATTAAATCTGAAAGTGTTTACAGAGCCAGCTTTTGGCTTTTTTAAGTATTGAAAAGTGGGAGATTTTGAGTTGAAAAGCCTCAAAATGTTAGTATTTTAGAAGCATAGTTGGACAGAAAAATTGAGGAACAATTCTAACTCCTACCTCCTCTAAATTCCTATTTCTACTGACTACTTACTACTGACTACTGACTACTACAAAGAGCAAAAATACTTTTTCAGCAAACCCTATTTATTCAGGAATTAACTCTCAAGAAAGTAATGTTAAGCTTTGATTCTATAAACATCTATAGGTTACTTAATATTTTTTGATGATTTCTCATATTTGTATGGTGAAACTTATTTTTGTTGGCGTTGCTGAAATGTAATGGTCATTAGCTCAAGAGCAAATCGGAAAATATATTTTTTGCGTCGATACCCGATCTAAAAATCATTGCTACTCAGCAATACCTTTTTGTTAATTTTTTGAGATTCTAGATTGATGCAAATTAATGATATCTTAAGCATAAGCAATAAATTGATTAACAAAAATGATACCCTAATCTTGAAATGCTTCAATCACAAAATTTATCCTCTATCTAAATCAGTTGATGGCCTTGACAAAAAGAAAAAAATAGTATAAAAATAAAATAATAACTACATAGAACTATTAACAAGATTTTTTGGTATACTAATTAACCGGGATTTACCTAACTACTCAAGAATAGTTAGATTAGGGAATCTGTAATATTGATCGGGAAAATTATTAAATATTCGGTCTTTACTTTAGAGTAAAATGGCTAAAGATTAGCTAAAGATTAAGAGTTGTAAAAATAGTCAAAATTTGGGAGTTAGTAATTATGAAAATTCTAGTATTAAGTTGGGAGTTTCCACCAAGAATTATAGGAGGAATAGCACGTCATGTTGCAGAATTATACCCGGAATTGGTGAAATTAGGACATGAAGTTCATTTAGTTACAGTCAAGTCTGGCGAAGCACCAATGTATGAAATTGTGAATGGAATAGAAGTCCATAGAGTGCCAGTTGGACCAAGCCAAAACTTCTTTCATTGGATAGGAAATATGAATGAAGCGATGGGTCGTCATGGAGGAAAACTAATTACAGAAGAGAAAAATTTTGATCTAATCCATGCCCATGATTGGCTAGTTGCAGATGCAGCGATCGCTCTCAAACATATCTTTAAACTACCACTAATAGCTACTATTCATGCCACAGAAAATGGTCGCCATAATGGTATTTATAATCATAGTCAACAGTACATTCATGAAAAGGAAAAAGAGCTAGTTTATAATTCTTGGAGAGTTATTGTTTGCTCTAACTATATGCGAGGGGATGTAACTAGAACCTTAGATAGTCCCTGGGATAAAATAGATGTAATTTATAATGGAATTTGTCCGGGTAAAAAACCACGTCGAGATGAATTTGATTCTGTACATTTCCGTCGGCATTTTGCAGAAGATCGAGAAAAAATTGTCTACTATTTAGGTAGAATGACTCCTGAAAAAGGTTTGTCAGTTCTAATTCATGCTGCTCCAAAAGTAATTGAAGAAATGGGAGATCGGGTAAAATTTATTATGATTGGTGGTGGCAAAACAGACCATTGGAAACAAGAAATCTGGAATTTAGGAATTTCGGAAAGATTTTGTTTCACAGGGTTTATGTCTGAGGAAAATTTAGATAAATTTCAAGCGATCGCTGACTGTGCAGTATTTCCGAGTCTTTATGAACCGTTTGGTATTGTTGCCCTAGAAAGTTTTGCAGCAAGGGTGCCAGTGGTGGTTTCAGATACAGGTGGTTTGCCGGAAGTAGTTGAGCATGGTAGAACAGGTATTGTTACCAAAGTTGGTAATCCTAATTCTTTAGCATTGGGTATTCTAGAAGCTTTGAGAGATCCTAGCATTGTCCAAGAGTTAGTGCATAATGCTTATCAGGAATTAGACCATAAATTTTGTTGGTGTAGGATAGCAAAACAAACAGATGGAGTGTATCAGAGAGTAGCAGCAGAAAGATTGCAAGTGGTTTGGTAATAAACAAGAGGAGTCATTTCAGTTATCAGTTATCAGTTATCAGTTATCAGTACCTCTGGCAGATACCTGACGCTTGAAATACTGAAGTTTATTATATAAAATCCGGTTAAAAATTCGTCATTGCGACGATAGGAAGCAATCTCTTATGTTTAGAAGATTGCTTCCTTCCACGAGTGTAAGTCGCAATAACTTAGTGGTAGTAATTATCCGGATTTTATATTAGACAAAATAAAATCAATTATTTTCCCCTACTCCCTACTCCCCCTTCTATATAATTTAGCACATTGATTTGATATTGATAGACTGATTGTTCTAAATCTTGCGCGATCGCACCAATAGAAAAATAGGGAGACTTTAGTGACCGTTGTTGTTGTTCGCACACATAAATATCCTCAGCCATAAAATCCCCAGACGCGAGGGGATCGTCCTCATTACCCGTACCATACTTATCCAATTTTCGCTTCCCAAAATAATTCCAAGATTTCCATTCCTGCTGCATATACTTCCAGTTAGATACAGGCATCACCTTCGACCTAATTTCCACAATTGAGCGATCGGGAGCAACTGGAATGATATGAAATGTAGACCAACTTGATTCAGTTTCACCTAATCCCAGATTGGGAAATAGCATCGGTGTATAAGCACCAATTTTATCTTTTGGTACATGATCGATCAGAGGTAATGGAGAATTATTCTCTATTCCTTCCAGATAATCCTTTGCTAGTGGTTCATAAAAATGGAAATGCTCGCCGACAAACCCCGAACGTTGTCGTCTATGGTCATACATAAACAGGGTTTGAGAATGGAGGTGAGGCAAATGATAGCCATCAATATAATTTTCGACAATAATTTTCCAGTTAGCGTTAATTTGGTGACTGGTTCTACCTTCAACATATTCTACCAGTTTTTCTGGCTGATGATGACCTAAATACGGTTCAAGAGGGTTAAACCAATCAACAAAAGAGTTGGCATCAGGATCGGGGTGAACAAAAATCATACCTCGCCACGTCCCTACTGAAGCTTTATGCAGGGATAGAATTTTGAAATCTAGATCGGGAAATTGGGTTTTGCACTCTGGTACAGCAATGAGATTGCCATCAAGATCGTAAGTCCAGTCGTGGTAAGGACAAGCGATCGATTTTTTACGTTTCCCAAAAGTCCGAAGTAGTTGGGTACCACGGTGACGACAGATGTTGTGGAAAGCACGCATTTGTTTGTTATCATCCAACAGCACTAAAATATTATTAACTCCTGCTTGCACAGTCAGATAATCTCCTGATTCGCTCAAGTCTTCAACAAATCCAGCAAATTGCCAGGTTTGACTAAAGATACTTTCTTGTTCTCGATCAAACCAATCTTGTGAGGTATATGCTTCAATTGGTAAAATGGGCTGTATCATCTCAGTTATCAATTATCAGTTATCAGTTTTTTAGTGGAAGTAGGACAACATTTCAGTTATCAGTTATCAGTTTTTTTCAGTTATCAGTTCTGATCGGTGAACCGCATTAAAAAAATGATAATCCAGTAGGGACTAATCATGCTTAGTCCCTACTGTATGGTTGACTCATTCGTGAGAGCGAAAAACAATCATCAGGATAATAAACCCGCTTTCTGGTGGAGATGTTTCAACAATTAACAATGGCTTTGTTGTATGAAAACATATAGCTACTGCACAATAGGCAAGCATATCTACTTCATACTTCTACAACTATTGTCCAATAAATAAATCAAAGTTTTCTTTCTTAAAAAAAGGCTGAAACTTTTACCTGCAAAGGCTTTGATCGATTTAACTATTGGCCAATAAATGAAGAAAGCATCAATAATCTGAAAGAGGGTGATATAGCTGCCACTAGGTTCACCTTTCATGTCGGGGACAACCGAAAAGCGGAACGGATGTTAAGAAGGCTACTTTGATGCAAAAAAGCCATTAACAATTAATAATGCAAGAATTATTTAATTATTAATTATTCATTACTTCCTCAACATTTAAACCAAGAGTTTGTGCTACTTGTTCCACACTCATTCCCATTGCTAATAATTGAGGAATAGCATTTCTTCCTCCTTGTTCTGCTTGTTTAGCCGGTTGGCGTTCTTGTTCTAATTGGTATTCCCTGTTCCCTGTTCCCTCTTTTTCGGAGATGTCTATTGTAACAATTATTGGATAATTTCATCAACAGTTAAACTTACATTTTCAATTTGCCTCTCCAGTTAAAGTAAATGCTGCCCAATTTTTGACTTCGGGAAATTTTTTTAGAGTTGTTAACATCGCCTTTCGTAGAGCTTCTGCTTTATTTCCAGTAACATTTAATTGACGATAAAATTCTACCATTAATGACTGGGTGGCATCGTCTGGAACTTTCCATAAAGAGACAACAATACTAGGCGCACCTGCCGCTAAAAAAGAACGAGATAAACCTATTACTCCATCTCCTGTAATTTTTCCACGCCCTGTATCACAAGCACTTAAAACCACTAATTCGGCATTCAAATTTAGTTCTAAAATTTCATAATAAGTAAGAAATCCATCGTTATTTTGATCTGGAGTAAATGCTAATGCTCCTGGTGATCCTAAACCTGTAATATCTGTCAGTAAACCGTGAGTTGCTACATGAATAACTCGTGCATTTTCTATTTGTTTTTTTACTAAACTTTCTGTTGCTATATTGCCAATTACTGCTTGAGTTTCTAGGAAATTCGCTATTTGTTTGGCTTCTGTTTCGGCACCAACTAAAGGGTCTAATGGTTTTTCGTTTAGTTTAGGCATGGAGGGATTACCTATTACTAAATCGCTTTGATTTTCATTTCTGGGCAAGCCAATTATTAGGTCGTTTTGTGGACTTGCTTTTTTATTTTCAACCCGTTGTTTGTGGGTTAATTCTAATATTTGAATTGCTGGTGCAGTTAGAATTGTATGTTTTTCGATTAAGTATTTTTCTTGATTATCCATTAAGGCAACAAAGGGAATTAAAAATAATTCTCTTTGGGGTATAAATATTACCCGCTCTTCAGGATTACTGGGGAGAATATCTGCAATCGGTTCAATTAATAATTCGTACAGTTTTTTGAGTTGAGCTTGTGGTTGATATGGTTTGACTAAAAGTGCCTTACGAGCATCTATAACTAGGTCAGTTAAAGTTTGATTTTCTAGAACAGATTTAAACTCTATTTGACGAAATTCTATTTCTCCTTTTGGTTGAACTACCCAGATATAAAGTTGGTCTTCAATAATAGAATATTCAACTATTGTTGCAGCTTGTTGGGCAGCTATTTTTTGAATTTGTTTGAAGGTTGGAGGTTGAATATTGGCTTTAGTAATAGCTTCCGAAGAAAGGCGATCAAATAATAATTCTACAAAGGCTCTAGCACGACCTCTTTCAGAAATTTCTAAAGCATCTTTTATTTTATTTTGTTTAATTAAAACTTTTTGTAATTTACTATAAGTATCTACATGAGTCTCAAATAGTGAAACTTTTAATGAATCATTACTACCTATTTTTTCTCTGATTGATTCTTTGACTTTGATGGCAGCTCGCAAGTTTTTTTCTGCTTGTTTCAAATCTCCTTTTGCTAAATAAGCTATGCCTAAACTTTTGAAGGCTTCTGACTCTCCATAAATTTCTTTAATTTCCTGAGAAATTGCTAATTGTTCCTGAAAATAATTAATTGCTTTGTCATACTTTTCTAAAGTCAAATAATTCTGACCTAGTTGATTCAAAGAAGCTGATTTTGTGTAAATATCATTTGTCTTAGTAGCTATATCCTCAAAAAATTCTATCGCTTCATTATGTTTTCCTAAAGCAGTATAAACACCACCAACATAGAATGCTTTTCTCCCCATTGCTGCACTTTTTTCATAGTATTTAATAGCTTTTTTGTAATTTTTTTGAAAATAGTAAATATTCCCAATTCCTTCCAAAGCACGCCCTTGAATATCGGAGTCATTCATTTTTTTTCCTCTGTCTAAATATTGCTTTTGATATTCCAAACTTTTATCATAATCTCCTAAATATAAATAAGGTTGTGATATGTCATATAGTCTTGCTGTAGCCGCATAAAAGTCATCAATTTCTTCAGCTAACTTCAAACTTTGCTGATAATAATCAATAGCATTAACATAATCATTCAACCAATAATAAGCCCATCCTACACTAGATAAAACTTGTACTTGCCCAGATATATCTCCAATTTCTTGATAGATTCTCAGAGATTTTTTAGCAGTTTCTAAACCTTTTTGATATTCATGAGCATAGCTTACTAAATTATCAGCTTCTAATCGTAATCTTTCAGCTTCTGCTTTTCGAGAGTCTACTTCTCGCAAGCGATCGCTATCTACACATTCATCCTCTGAGCGATCATACCCTACATAAGTTATACAATATTGATTATTTTCAATCTCAAAAATTTGAGCTAAATACCATTGTTCATTCCACAAAACTTCTACATATTCATTGATTTGATAATTATTATCTGTCTGAGAAAAATCAGAATTATTTGGCTCTATATTTGTATTAGTATTTCGACGATAACCTTCCAGTCGCAGTCTTTCTGCATCAACTTTTCTCGGATCTGCAATGCGAATACGAACTCTATCAATACACTCATCCCAAGAACGATCATAACCTACATAAGTTATACAATATTGATTATTCTTGTTCTCAAAAATCTTGGCTAGATACCATTGGTTTTGCCATAATACTTCTACATATTGATTGCGTCGTAATCTTTCTTCTGTAGAATTTTTAGATTCAAGAGGACGAATGCGATCGCTATTTATACATTCATCCCAGGAATTATCATAAGTCGGATAAGTAATACAATATTGATTATTATTAATCTCTAAAATTTTTCCTAGATACCAATTTCCTTCCCAAAGCACTTCTACATAATCTCCTACTTTATAACTTTGTGCTAATACAAAAGGTTGATTAAATTGTGATTTTTCTGCTATTTCTGAATATTTGAAAAGTAGATTTTGCGGGCTTTTAGCTATTGAAAAATTTTCAGATGCCCTAGCTTTTTCGGTAATAGTCAAACTTGAAATTACCGATAATTTAACCAAGATTATAGCTAATAATTGACTGAAATTTGGAATATGTTTAATCATAATTTTTGACTCAACTTATGGCAATTTTTATACTGATAAAATACAGAGATAAAATAGGGAAAAGTATAAATTAATAAAAAAAAGCTGATAGCTGATAGCTGAATGCTTAAAGCTATAATTATCAGAAAATCGAAAGAGGCTAAAACTAGCTCCAAAGGAAATAAAAATTTCCTTCATTTCTAGTTTTAACCTCTTTATGTAAAACTCAGCAACAGTATGATTAACGATTAACAAATCGCTAGTCTATGTTCACTAGATAATATGACCAAAAAATCAGGTCTCAAACCTCCACTTGGATAGGGGATGAAAAAAATATTCGATTCAGTATTTCAAGGTTTTAGCTTCAGTCTTATGTACTAATAACTGTTAACTGATAACTGAAATGACTGCCACAAATAGAAATTTCCCAATATTTACTAATCAAAAAAAATCCCTAAAATCCAAAATCCTAAAAGCCTTACTAACCAATACTTTTAAATTTTGAATTTTGAATTTTGAATTTTGAATTTTGACTTCCGCGTAGTGGCACTAGAGTTATCTATCGGGATGTCTTGATGCCTGAATTTTGACCTGATGAAATTAACTGTGGTTGCCAAAGTTGATTTAGGTGACGCTCTTGATAACTCAACATAAAAGCATCCAATGTTCTTCGGAAATCTTCTCGTCCCTGAAAATGATCCAGTCGATTAACTATTTGACCATTCTGAAACAGAATCAAAGTAGGCAAAGTTTGAAGTTGATAGCTACTAGCAAGCTTTAAACTTTTGTCAGCATTCACCCCTACCAGCTTTAAGTGGCCATTCCACTCAGATTGATATTTAATTAACTGGGGGACAATCATTTTACAAAGGCCACACCAAGGTGCCCAAAAATGAACTAAAACTGGTTTAGAGGACTCCAAGACCTCTTCTTTAAAACTATTTTGGTTAACTGACAAAACCATGATCCTTGAATGTATATTAATTAATTTTTTTATATCCTGGGATCATGCTACCAATATACGTTCCCAGTTGCACGAATTAATAGAGGATGAGCTTGCCAGAATAAGAGGACAAAAACTCCTACCCCGAGGTAAGCCCATCGGAGAAACTCATGGAACTGTAAGGTTTGACGTCCTTGGATAATTGCCAGAAAAGGAATAATTGATGTTCGAGACTTTAATTTCTCATAAGATTCACCAAAACGTTTCTGAAGTCGGCGATCCCCATGCCAAACCCCAAATAAGTGGTGTAGGACAAGGCCAACTGAGGTAACTAAAGTAAAGCTTGTCCCTAGCCAAAGGGTATGGGCAATACACCATATTACTTGGCCTACCATTTGGGGATGGCGGGTAATACGAATAATTCCTGTTTCATGGAGATGGACTTGGGGCTTTTGAATTGCTGCAATTTCTAATAGATTGAATGTAGAGGGATAGAGGAAAAGGAATGAAATTGCTGATAATATCCAAACTATAGGTTTGACAATTGGGATACCTTGCAGTTGCCATAACTGTATGCCATCGTAACGGTGATTGAAAAAGTAAACAATCAGAACTACTGCTAGTGGTAGACTGACTAGGGCAAATAAGATACGGTAGGCTCTAGGACCAATTTTAGTTTCGGCCCAGGAACGGAGAGAAGCTAAACCACTATGAGCGATCGCAAAACTTAGCAGTAACCCCAAAATAATCAAATGGCTAGGGGTTAACAAATCATTAGACATGGCCACCAGAGGAAATTGATAATAAAAGTTAACTTTTGGAGGAATCGTCCAGCAGTATGATAAAGGAACTTCATTAATGGATAATGGATAATGGATAATGGATAATTACCTCATGGCTATTCCCCCATACATTCTTGCTGTGAGTAAATTTGAGAAGAGCGAGAATGTCCTAACCGCCCTAGTGACGGCTGTAAATAAAAAGCTATCCTAAGATATCAAAAAAGTGTAAATTCAAACTTGTCAACATTTCCCCACTCTTTTCATCCTTTTTCAAAACCTATAGAGTTATAGCAGTGGAAGCAAAGGGCGCGGACATTTATAAATCCTGTTTGCGGAGCATTTCCACAGGAAAAACCCTTTGACAGTTTACTATTCCCTATTCCCTAGCGCGTAGCGCTATAAATTAAAGGCCATTAGGTCAGCAATTTGTCCATTAGGGAACCCTTTCGCCGTCAAATCAATTCAAAATTAAAAATTATTAATTCAAAATTATGACCTCTGCCTGTTTGTGTAGCATTCCGCAGGAAAGTCAGAGGCTGGAAATCAGGAAAATATTTTTGATTTTTTCGTTCTGAAGAACGAGGCTTGAATCCTTAATTAAACAATTATTGAAATTAAGGAATGAACCAAAAATTTTGAACTTTGAATGCGTGAATCTTGAATTCAAAAAATGGTCAACTCCCTAAATTTCTTTTTCCTTTAACAATATGTCTGAGCTTCCTTTCTCTCTGGACCAATTACGCATTCTCAAAGCGATCGCTGCTGAAGGTAGCTTTAAACGAGCTGCCGATAGTCTGTTTGTTTCTCAACCAGCAGTTAGTCTACAGGTGCAAAACTTAGAACGACAGTTGAATGTGCCTTTATTTGACCGTGGGGGCCGCCGGGCACAATTAACTGAAGCTGGTCATCTACTACTTACTTACGGCGAGAAAATATTATCTCTTTGTCAAGAAACTTGCCGGGCGATCGAAGATTTACAAAATCTCCAAGGAGGTACTTTAATTGTTGGTGCTTCTCAAACCACTGGCACTTATTTACTACCCGGAATGATTGGGATGTTTAGACAAAAATATCCTGATGTTGCTGTACAGTTGCACGTTCATTCTACTCGTCGTACTGCTTGGAGTGTGGTTAATGGGCAAATAGATTTAGCTATTGTTGGGGGTGAAGTTCCTCCAGAATTGCAAGAGTCTTTGGAAATTATACCTTATGCTGAGGATGAACTGGTCTTAATTTTGCCTGTTTCTCATTCTCTGGCCGAAAAGGAGAAAATTCAAAAAGATGACTTATATAATTTAAACTTTATTACTCTGGACTCTCAATCTACTATTCGCAAAGTTATTGATCAAGTATTATCCCAGAGTAACATTGATACTCGCCGTTTGAAAGTGGAGATGGAATTAAGTTCAATTGAGGCAATTAAAAATGCTGTTCAGTCTGGTTTGGGGGTGGCTTTTGTTTCTGTTTCTGCTATTGAAAAGGAGTTACAAATTGGGGTTATGACTACAGTAAAAATAGAACAGATAGTTATCAATAGGATATTATCAGTTATTTATAATCCTAATCGTTACCGTTCTAAGGCAGCAGAGGCTTTTAGTAAGGAAATTTTGCCTTTGTTTTCTACTTTGAATTTTAACCCCGATCATATTAAACCTTTATCTAAAGAAATACAACCTATAGAGATAGTAACAAATAACATTAATCAAACTTGAATAACTTTTGAAGACAAGCAATAATTACTGTTTTATGTACTTAGATACTAATCTGGCAGGCACTCACTATTTTTTCAACACTAAACCGGATTTAGTATCACTTATGTAAAGTTTGTACATAATTAATAACTTCCGGGAAAAAAATCAAAAAATCTGACTTAATTTCAGCATAATTTTTGAGCAGCTCATTAGTAGCACTAGCTAAATTATTTTCTCTGTTTAAACGTCGAGACAAGCGCACAAAAGTCAAGTTAATTCCTGATATTTTTTTGTAGGAACTAAGCCAATTTTCAGAGATGATTTTCGGCAAAATTTTTTTTAACCTCTCTGGTAAAATTTCCTGATTCTTTTTCAAAAGAACGTAGATTTTTTGTACAAACACATCTAAATTTTCATCGGAAAATAAATTCCAATGATTTGCCAGAAAATGGTCGTAACAAATATCTATAATTATTCCTGCTAAACGTCTATGACTCTTGCTAATTCTATTTTTACTTCTCAAATATATTGGATGAGTATCGGTAAAAAAATCAACTTGACGATGAGTTTTAATACCTGTAATAATTTCATTACTATAAATAGTTTCATATTGTTCTAAATGACCTTTTACAAAGTCCCCTAATAGATTTCCTATTTGTGATTCGGCAGTATTTTTTGCCAAGAATAAATGAGCTAAATAGTTCATAAATTATACCATTTTGATCGAATAATGCCACAATAATAAAAGTCAGAAAGAAAGCAGAAAGAAGAAGTTTTAAATCAAAAAAAGAGTCATTTCAGCTATCAGTTATAAGTACCTTTATGGAATAAGGAGATTTCAAATACGGAATCTTCTTTTTTTTATCCTCTTATAAAGATACAGCAATTCCCAAAAAGCGTGAGGTATAAAATTCTTTGGTTTTAGGGAACAGGGAACACTTAACAGGGAACAGGGAATAGGGAATAGGGAATAGGGAATAGGGAATAGGGAATAGGGAATAGGGAGTAGTAATTCTGATTTCGTAGGAATAGATAAAGAAGAAAAACAACTGTACCTCCGAGAGCTTGGGAAATGCTATATCCTCTTAAAAGAGGAGACTTAAGACCCAAATTTTTCGGTAAAAATGATAGGTACAAGCACAGATTTTATAAGCACTAAGCATTCAGGGGACGGACATTAGTAAATGTCGTTTGTGGAGCATTCGGACACCGCAAACTCACTTACTTTATGACTTTTAAGTACATGACTCTCTTGCTGCATATTCCCTTGCATATTAAACCCACGTGGAGTCATACCACCTAGGTTTTAAGACAACACCGGGTTTTACCTCTTTTAAAGGCATTACCTGTGGGTAGCACTATAGATATTGTCGATAAAATTTATAAATTGTCTTTACTTTAGTAGCATCAATTTATAATACCAAATCCGGTAGTATCGGTGTAAAAAGCATATTATTCCGGGTTGATATTAAATGCCTCACCATACTAATATCTACCTCCCATAAACTCGCTTTCTTAAAGACTTCGATTGCCAGCGGATTTGATATAATTTCCTTTTTGTAGCATTCTTCTTAATAAAATTTCTTAGGATAATAATATATAGCAATTCCCAAAAAGCGTGAGGTACAAAATTCTAGGTTTTAGGGAACACTTAACTGGGAACACTTAACTGGGAATAGAATAAAAATAAAATATAGATGTACCATTAGACTCTGGGAAACGCTATATATAATAAACCAGTATCTATAGAAATTCTTTAAAGATATTAATTTACCTCATAAGAGATTGGAGCGTACTCTAAGTGTTAATAGACTTGTTGAGCAACTAAATCTTCAAGCTGGAATAAAGCTATAGATAGAAATCAGTCTGTAGGGGCGGGGGGATCAGTATTCATATTCTTAAAGTTATGGTAAATTTTTTTGTGACAAATAATTCCCTATTCCCTATTCCCTATTCCCTATTTTGTATTTCCTTTACAAACAATCTCTAAGCTAATAAAATATAGAATAAGTTAGAATCCTGATGATTAAATTTCCCTAAATTTTTCTTACCGAAAAATCAAGGTTTAAAGCCTCTCCTTTCAAGGAGACAAAAGAAAAAAAATTCTTTTTAACCAATCCTCTTCTTTTTAAGAAGAGGTAATTATTAATTATTAATTGTTAATTATTAATTATTGAAGCTATTTTATGAATTAAGTGGGTTGTGTAATATGGCAAATACTCTAGAATCAATTATTAATCTACCGAAACTAAATTCTGAGTCTACTCTCAGAGAATTACCTTTGATAGATTTCCAAGTAAGTCCGATGACTCCAGTAGAATTAGTGGCATTTCAGTTTAATCAACAATCTGAGTTACCTGGAGTTATAGTTGCCTCTGATCAAAAGTTTTTAGGGATGATTTCTCGAAATTACTTTCACGAACAAATGAGTTCTCCTTATGGAAAAGAACTATTTATGAAACGTCCCATTGAATATTTTTTAAAGGCTAATAAATCTTTTGATAACTGTTTGATATTATCTGCTGAAGAAAAAATTCACTTGGCTGTACAAATAGCATTAAATCGTTCTGATCAAACAATTTATGAACCACTTGTCGTTAAATTTCTTAGCAAAAAAAATTCTGATTTTTGCGTTTATTTTTTACTAACTTTTCAAACTTTAATTTTAGCTCAATCTCATAGTATAAAAGAAGTCAATAATGAGCTATCTCGTTACAAAAATTCGGCTAAAAATTGTTTGATGCAGCTACAAAGTAAACAATATAAACTTAAGCAACATACCGAAGCCTTAAAAGTACAGAAACAAGAAATTTTAGAGAGAAATAAGTTATTAGAAAAAAAACATAATGAACTAATTAGTCAATCGAAACAAATTAAGAATCTGAACCAGAAGCTGAAAGAAATTACTGGTTTCATTTCTCAGGAGGGAAGAAAAGCATTTTCTGCAACATTTGAAGGTGTACAAAAAATCAATAAAAATATGAATAAAATTGTTAATATTGGTCAGTTGTTTACAAATGATCTAAAGCTAATTAACTCTACATCAAATAAAATAGAAAGAATTAGTAAGCAAGCAGAGCATTTAGCGATACAAGCTTCTATCGTTGCTAGTAATTCAGGTTCACAACTTAGTGGTTTTAGCCATATAACTAATGAGATTGGAAAATTGGTGAGTGAAACATCTGAAGCAGGCCGTGAAATGAATGAAATCACTAATAAATTGATTCCGAAAATTTCTGAACTTAATAATTTGGCTGAAACTGGTAAAAATATTGCTCAGTCTCTTGTAGAAAATAATCAGCGCTCTGAGAAAACATTAGATGAGTTAGAAGCATTAATTCAACAGCTCAACTTAGATACAAAACCAGTTAATTTCTGTTCTATTGAAGATAAAAATAGAGAACTTTATAAGTCGCAAACATTTCTAACAAAACCAGAAACAGATAAAGAAAAACTGGTAGAAAAAATTAATTCTACTTTAGATAAAAAAAATTCTACTTTATAGTTAAACTAGGAGGTTATGTAATAACTTTACTTGATGGAAAATATTAATGAATAAAAGCAGAATCATTGTTACTCCAAATCACTTTCTTTATCAAGATGTTCAATTATATCATCTTAAGCTTCAAGGTGTAGGTAATCAGGCTACTGGATATCTATATTGTAAAAATAATGAAACAGTTAGTCGAGCAGTTTCTATGGATAAAATTCAGTTAGAGGGACTTTGTAAGGTTAAACAAGTTATTGCTTTACGACATAAAGCAGTTATGGATATTAAACCTATTCTAGAAGCACATAACTGGGAGGTAATTCCTATTTCAGAGAATAAGATGAAATCCATGAAAGTTGATAAAAATAATAACTAATATGATCTTTTTTAATTCAAAATTCAAAATTCAAAGTTCAAAAATTTTGGTTCATTCCTTAATTTCAATAATTTTTTCTGTTTAATTAAAGGATTTAAGCCTCGTTCTTCAGAACGAAAAAATCAAAAATATTTTCCTTATTTCCTGCAGAATGCTGCGCAAACAGGCAGAGGTTATAATGAGCGAATTAATCATTTTGAATTAATCATTTTGAATTTTGAATTGATTTGATCAGGCAGAGGTTATAATGAGCGAATTAATCATTTTGAATTAATCATTTTGAATTTTGAATTGATTTGATCAGGCAGAGGTTATAATGAGCGAATTAATAATGCAAGAATTTTGAACTGATTTGACTTCGTTAAAGCTGTTCATCCGTCAATGATATTACTTGTTTTTTTTGTTGATTTATCCAATCATTAATCATTTGAGGACAACTAGCTAAAGATTCTGCTAAAGAGGCAAATTCTACCAAAGGTAATGGGCGATTAAATACATAACCTTGAAGTTCATCACATTTATTTTTAACTAAAAAAGCCAATTCTTCCTCAGTTTCGACTCCTTCAGCTATGACTCGTATATTTAGTTTCTGAGCCATTGAAATAATTGCTGATGTTATAATTTGGTTAGTCGAATTAAGATCAATTTTTCTAATAAAGTTCTGATTAATTTTTATCGAATCAATAGGAAATTTTTCCAGATAACTTAAAGAAGAATAACCTGTACCAAAATCATCTATAGCAATTTGAATACCTAAAGTTTTTAGACCATGTAAACTTCTAATAGCTGTTGTTTCGTTTGTCATCAAAATAGTTTCATTAATATCTAACTCTACATAATTAGGAGCTAAACCACTATTTAAAAGAACTTTAACTAATCTTTGGCGTAAATCTAATTGATTTAATTGACGAGCAGATATGTTAACTCCTACTCGTATTTTTCCTATACCAATATCTTGCAAAGCTTTAACATCTTCACAAGCACTTTTCAAAACAAATTCCCCTATTGCTTCAATTAATCCGGTTTCTTCTGCTAATGGTAAAAAGTGTCCGGGTAATATTATTGAACCATCAGAAGTTTGCCAGCGTATTAGAGCTTCAGCACCAACAATTTGACCTGTTTTTAAATTAACTATTGGTTGGTAGTAAATTTTAAATTGTTTATTTGACAAAGCTGAATACAAATCATTCTCTAATTGTAATGTATTAGTACTTTGATATTTGCCTGCTTCTTTTTTATAAAAATTATATCGATTATCTCCTTGTATTCGACAATATTCCATAGCATTCCTGGCTTTTAAAAGTAATTTTCCAAGTTTTTCACCATCAACAGGATAAATACTAATTCCAGCATTAGCACTAATCAAAAACTTTTGTTGCTTTAATACATAAGGTTGAGTAAATTGCTCTAAAATATTTTCGATTATAACTGTAGTTTCGCTTTTCGTATTAATTGGTTCCAATATAATTACTAATTCATCTGTATTTAAGCGAGCAATAATACTGTTTTGAGGAATAAATTCCTGAATTTTTTTAACTATAGATTTAATTAATAAATCCCCCCATTCGTATCCTAAATCATTGATACGCTTGAAGCGATTAATGCCTAAACAAATCACAGAAATAGTTGGTGAAAAATCTTTCTTAAGAGCGTGGATTTTACTAACAAATTTAGCAAACTTATCTGACAGAATGATTCGACTCGTCAGAGCAGCTAGCTCCTCTTGATTTGTTAACCCTTCGAGCTGATTTTTTACCTGTTCAATTTCTTTAATGTAGGATAACTCTACTGCTTGTTCTCCTTGATATTTTTGCAGAGCAATCTCAATTGTAGTTCTTAAAGCTTGAGGTTTAAATGGTTTGACTAAATAACCGTAAGGTTCGGTTAATTTTGCCCGCCCCAATGTATCATCATCTGCATAAGCAGTCATATAAATAACAGGTATTTTTAATTCAGAACGAATATGTCCAGCAGCTTCGATACCATCTAAATCTCCTTGAAGCATAATATCCATTAGCACTAAATTTGGATGGTTGTTTGTTGCAGCTTCAATAGCTTCTTCACCAGAGTCTACAATTCCAATTACTTCATATCCTAATTTTTTAAGATTTCTAGCAATATTTTCCGCAGCAATTAGTTCGTCTTCAACAACTAAAATTTTCGTAGGAGTTTCAGAAGTATTTTGATTAATATTCATAAAATTTTTCCTGTATAAGTTAGATAAATTAATTGTATACAATATATAGATTATATCAAATCCAATAAGTAGAGCGTGGAAAAAAGCAGAGAAACCGGGTTTGGATAAAATGCCCTACAATAGATATCTCCAAAAAATAAACTTGCCCTTTATTTAAGATAGACTAGAATTGTTAAACTTACCCTCCAAAATCATTTTTAGTATTTTTTTTATGAAAATTAATTCACTTTTCCCTATTCCTTGTTGCCTGTTCCCAGTTAAGTCTTCCCTGCTTTGGCAAAAAATCTATATTTTTTTCGGAGATGTCTAATAGACATCTCCGATAATCAAAAATCAAATCAATTCTTATTGATAAATTATCAATTACTCCCTTCCTCGGAGGGGTTAGGGGTGGGTTCCCCCGGTTCCCTGTTTCCTGTTCCCTGTTCCCTCTTTTCTGGAAATGTCTAATACTAAAATCGACCTCCCACAAATCTGGTTTCTTATTAATTCCAAGGCAAAAAGCAGAGAAACCGGGTTTGTATCAAATGCCCTACAATACTAAAATCGACCTCCCACAAATCTGGTTTTTTATTAATTCCAAGTCAAGCGGGTTTCATATTATACCATAGTATTTTCCTACTCCCCATTTCCCATTACCGAAAAATTTTGGTTTAAAGCCTCCCCTTTTAAGGAGATAATAAATAAAAATTCTCTTTTGAGTCAATCCTCTCCTTGAAAAGAAGAGGTAATTATTAATTATTCATTATTAATTATTAATTGTTGAACCACTCCGTATTTTCCTAAAGATTTCAAGATTTATTGTTAAAGAATAGATTAAAATCTGGGTTTATACTTAAGAGGAGAAAATCTTAAATTAACCACTGTCCCCTGAGTACCATCAAACTCTATTTCAGCTTTTAATTGTTTAGAGAGAATCCGCACTAACTTTAAGCCTAAAGAAGAACTATTCTGCAAATCAAAATCTGCGGGTATTCCAATACCATTATCTCTAATTGTGAGGTAAATTTTTTCCTGTTCATCTTGATGTAATTCAATTCCAACTTCCCCATTTTTACCATTAGGGAAAGCATATTTTAAGGAATTAGTTACCAACTCATTAATTATCAAACCACAAGGAATTGCTGTTTCTAAATTCAGACTTATAGATTCTACATTAATTATCGGATTAATTATACTTTCTCTATTAATGTAGGAACATAATAAATTATCCATTAGAGTATGAATATATTCACTAAAATCAATTTTCCCTAAATCTTTTGACTGATAGAGTTGTTCATGGATCAAAGCCATTGTTTGAATCCGATTTTGGCTCTCAGTAAATAATTCTAGAACTTTTTGATCTTCAATATAATCTGACTGTAAATCTAATAAATTAGAAATAATGTGTAGATTATTCTTAACTCGGTGATGAATTTCTTTGAGCAAAACTTCTTTTTCCTGGAGAGAATTTTGAATTTGTGCTTCTGCTTGTTTGCGATCGCTAATATCAATACAACTACCAATATAACCAGTAAAGCTATTATTCAGATTAAATCTGGGAACCCCTGTATCGAAAACCCAACGATATTCACCATCTGTTCTTCTCAAGCGATATTCAATAGTAAATGGTTGGCGATTACGAAAATTTGCTTGGTAAGTTTCCAGATAATTTTCCAAATCTTCAGGGTGGATACCCTGTTGCCAACCATTCCCTACTTCTTGTTCTAAAGTACGTCCAGTAAAGTTTAACCAGGTTTGATTAAAATAGCTAAAAAGGCAATCCCTTCCGGACATCCAAATTAATACGGGAGCGCTATCTGCCATCATCCGAAAGCGTTGTTCGCTTTCCCGAAGTGCTAACTCTGCTTCCTGATATTCTAAAGCACTAACAAAAATCTCACTGATAATTTTTAACAGATTAATTGTAGAATTTGTCCATTTGCATAATTGACGAATTCCATCGAACCCAATAAAACCGATTAATTTGCTTCCAGAAACCATAGGGATACATAACAAAGATTGAATTGACTGTGCTGAGAGTATTTGTTTTTCAATGCTTGCTTCCAGAGGTAAATTCGAGACTAGAGGTATGTGCACTACTTCAAATTTATAGAGTTGCTCCATTAACCATGGTAAATCATCTATGGGAAGATTTTGTAGATTGTTAATTTTACCTTCTATTGCTTTAGCAAACCATCGATAAATCTTGCTAACTTCAATTCGATCACTATTTACTAAAAATAGATAACTACGATCTGCACCTGTTAACTCACCAACCTGTTTTAATGCTCTTTGCAGACTACTATCAACTTCGTTAGGATTAAGATTAATAAAACTAGTAGAGATAGTGGAAACCAGTTTTTCTAATTTTAGTTGTTGCTGGAGAGTTACTTCTGCTGCTTTGCGAGCGCTGATATCTGTATGAGTGCAAATCATTCTCACTGGTTTACCCGTTTCATCTCGAGCTACTACTTTACCATAAGTTGCTATCCACTTCCATTGCCCTGATTTAGTTCGTAGTCGATAGTCGAAGGCAAAAATAAACGAACTATCTTCTAAATGTAAATTCAAAGCATCCATCACCCAATCTTTATCTTCCGGGTGAATTAGCATCTCCCAACTGTTAAAATTTCCAGATAGATCATTTTTATCATAACCTAACATTTCTAACCATCGCACACTGTAATAACATTTCCCTGTAATAATATTCCAATCCCATAAACCATCTCCTGAAGTTTCTAATGCAAGTTGTAGTCGTTCTTGAATCAGTTGTAGCTTTGTATCTACCACCTTATCTTCACTAATGTCTTGTACTATTCGAGCTATTCTATAAACTTCCCCTGCCTGATTTTTGATCGGAAACGCACAAATCAATATCCAACGTATTTCCCCGTTAGGTAGTACAATGCGACATTCTTCTTCTGCTTTTGTTTCCAAGGAATTTGCTAAAGTTTTCCCGACTTTCGGGCGATCTTCTGGATGAATAACATCTAGAAAAGAGTCTGGTGATGCGTATAAGTCATCGCAACTATAACCCCAGATTTTTTTATAGCTAGGAGAAACATAAATAGTTTGATGATTTTGCAGTTCTTGTATCCAGAAAAAACTGTTAATATTTTCCGCTATTTGATAAAACTTGTCTTCACTTTCTCGTAATGCTATTTCTGTTTGCTTGCGTTCCGTAATATCTAAAACCGTGCCGAAAAGTTTGATGATTTTACCTGCCCGATCAACAATAGATTTTCCGCTAATTAATATATGTTTGACTGTAGCATCGGGGCATAATATTCTTTGCTCAATTTTGAAATTTTGACCCTGGTTAATTGCCGAATCAAATGCTTTTTCTATTGTTGGTAAATCATCAGAATGAACTAATTTTAAATAATCTTCCCTACTTACAAAATTTGATTGCAAAGGTAAACCCAAAATAAAATATAATTGTTCTGAACATCTAAACTCACCTGTAGTTAAATCATTTTCCCAAGTTCCCATACCAGCAATTTTTTCAGCTTCTATTAATTGTCTTTGATTAATAAAAAGCTGTTCTATAGATTGTTTTTCATCTGTAATATCTCGTACCACTGTATAGATTAAATTTTCCGTTAACAAAGGAACGCTATTCCAAGCTAACCACCGATAAGAACCATCTTTTGCACGATAACGGTTCTGGAAATTAAAAGTTATAGCACCCTCAGAAACCCTTTTTGTTTCGGCAACAGTAATATCTAGGTCTTCTGGATGTACAAATTCAAGATAAGGTACTGCTAATAGTTCTTCTATACTATAGCCTAAAATTTTTGACCAACTTGAATTAAGCTGTTTAAAATAACCGTCAGTACCAATAATTGCCAATAAATCAACAGAAAGATCAAAAAAGCGATCGCTTTCTCGAAATTTATTTTTTAGCTCCTCATTTATCTGCTTAAAAGATTCTGCTAAATCTTCTATTTCTGTAAACTTAACTATCTCTTGCTTTAGGGATAAATCCTCTTCAGTAATATCACTTTTTTGAGTGACTTTTAATAATTTGTATATTGGTTGAGTTATCCAGCGAGATATTAACATAGCTAAGTAAGTAGCTATAATTATTGCTAATAAATATAAGAAAATAGTCAGTTTAGTATTTTGATTAATTTGTGCCATAAATTCTGATGTTGGCACAGCTACTACAATCAACCAATCTAAGCCATTTTTATTTTCCCTGGGTATTACCTCCACAAAATATTGTTTTCCTTGAAATTCCAATTCTAATTGTTGTTTTTTTTCTAACTGATTAAAACTGGTTGATTCATTTATTATTTCAAGAAATAATTTTTCCTGCACTTTAGTAATAGGTAACTGCTTACCAGGAATTTCAAATTTAGGCTCCGATGTTTCATTCAAAGAACTAGCTACAATTGACCCAGATTTTTCTATAATAAAAATCACACCAGATTCACTAATATTTACTGTATGAAGCAACTTATTAATTTGTGAAATTGGTAACTCAACCGCTAAGACTCCAATCAGACTATTATTCTGATTGTAGACTGGATAACTCGCTGATATAGCAAATAATTCTTCTGATTCATCCCGATTATAAACTTTACTCCAGAGAGGTTTACCTGCCTTAACTGCATCTTCATACCAACTTTCAGTTTGATAATTATCTTCGTAACTTTTAGATATTTCTGTAATATTCCCTCTTGAGTCTATGACAGATTCCACCATCATTTCTGAATTAGATTTAGTTATTAATCTAATGACCAAACTCTGATCATTATTTCTCTTAACTCCCACAAATTCCCCATTGGTACTGCCAAAATTAATCTGACCAACATTAAACCGTTTAATTTCCTGCAAAAACAAACTTCTTGTAACCGTTAAATCATTAAAATTTAATAACCCAAACTTAATTAAATCTTGGTTAATTTGATAGATTAAATCAACAGCTTCTAAATAATCATCTAAATCCTGACTAACATAATGACCAATTTTCAAATTAAATTGAGTTGCTAATTGTTTAACTGAACTTCTTTCCTTTTGTAATAATGTCCACCAGAAAAATCCCACCGTAATATATATGGGAGTAATCAAAGATATGAACAAAACAACTCCCAATGACACTTGACCATTTTTCCAGAAAATAGTATTTTCTGAAGTTAGATAACTTCTCAGTTTTTTGAACAGCTTTTTTACTGTTAAAATTACCATCATTTTTACCTCAACTATTCTTAATTAGAACTTTTGTTAGCCTTGGTTAAATCAGCGCTCTAAAATCAGGACTTACCCCAAAAAAACCGATTTCTAGTTTGTTTGCTCCAGATATTAATATTGTGGGATCTCTAACACAAACCCCGGTTTCCGAAAGGGTTTCTAGTAAGAATATTTTTTGCTTGTTCCCTATCCTACAGCGGTTTTCATATGAATAAACCACAATGATACTGACTCCTAACTCCTTACTCCTTACTCATTACTCCTTACTCATTACTTCTACAACAGTTTTATGGTCTACTCAACTGAAAAGCGCTGTAATCCCCCTATTCCCTATTCCTTAAAATTAATATAGCTAAGAAAGAATTGCTTAGGAAATATACCAAATTCAAGTAGTTAGTAAGCAGATAGGTTTACAGCATTTTTGGAGTTAGTAAGGTACAAAGTTTTATCGTTTTAGTAGATAGGTAAGAGAGATTAGTCTTCTAGTATACCTCACCATCCTAAAAAGTGCTGTAATTATCCGCACAATAGGAATGAAAATTCACACGCGGTGAAAACTTTTTGATAACCTATTTATAGGTTCTTTTTCAGATTTTTGGTTTTAATCTTTATTTATGCCTACCTACTTAATCAGTAGTTAAAACAACTTTTTTCCTTGCTATAAATCTTAGTCCGAATGGAATTTCATATCTTATGTCACCAATGCCGAATTAGTATTATTTACTCAAAGCATAATAAAGGGACTAAAATCAGAAATTGTTCATCTGTAGTCAAAGTTTTCCTGTCTCATAGATTACTTTTAACTTTTATAGCAGTCGAAGCAAAGATTAGGACATTTCTAAATCCTGTTTGCGGAGCATTTCCCTATCAGAAAAACCCTTTGACAGTTTACTATTCCCTATTCCCTATTCCCTATTCCCTATTCCCTAGCGCGTAGCGCTATAACTTTTAACTTTTTTCCTGCTAGATATCAACTTCATCAAATACCAAACTGCTGTATCTATCTATAATCATAATTGCTTAACTTCTGGAATTAACACAAACTCGGTTGCGTCCTTGAGATTTAGCTTCATAAAGTGCTAAATCTGCTTTCCTAATCAGATCGCTAAGTTGACATTCAGAGTTTTTTTTACCTAAGCATATTCTAGTAGCAACTCCACAACTAATAGTGACACAATTAGTAACTTTTGAACCCTGATGAGGAATAGAAGCATTTTTAATACTTTGACGAATTTTTTCTGCAATATAAACTGCTCCTTTTCTATCTGTTTCTGGCAAAACAACTACAAATTCTTCACCACCATAACGAGCTACTAGATCGGCAGGACGATTAACACTATGAATAATAATATCAGCAACTTTCTTTAAGCAAGTATCTCCTTCTGGATGGCCATAAGTATCATTATAAGCTTTAAAAAAATCTACATCGCATATTATAATTGATAATGGTAAATCATTTCTCTGAGCACGTTTCCACTCAGTTTCTATAAACTTATCAAATTGGCGACGATTAGGAATCATTGTTAAACTATCTACAGAAGCTAAACGCTCCAATTCTTGATTGACTTTTTCTAATTTTTCAGTCAACATCTGCTGTTTTTCCACTTGTCGTCGTAATTCACTCATTGCCCATTGAATTTCCAATAAACGCCGAACTCGTTGACGTAAAACTGCCCAGTGAATAGGTTTAGTCACATAATCCGTTGCCCCTACTTGAAATGCTAAATCAACAGATGCTTGATCGTCAAGCACTGTAATCATTAATACTGGTGGACTATTTTCTCCCAATAACTTATGTAATTTACCACAACAGGTAAAACCATCCATTTCTGGCATCATTGCATCCAGTAATACCATATTTACTAATTGTTTTTGACAAATTTCTATACATTCTTCTCCATTAGTTGCTTCCATAACTTTATAACCATCTTTCTCCAAAATACGACGTAGTATTAGTCGAATAGTCTTCTCATCATCGACTATTAATATTTGGGGTGGTACAGTCCAAAAATCAGGCTTAATCATCTTACGAATTTATTTCAAATTTTCGATTTCAACACTGTTTTAACTTTATGATATTCTTGGTTAATTAATTGTATTAATTCTTCTGCATTTTCTGTTGTACTCATCCTACCTATTGCTTCTAATTTCCCACACAGTTGAGCTAAATTATTAGCTCCCATAGTTAAACTAAGAGATTTTAGAGCATGAGCAGAATTTCTCAATTCAACTGCATCTTGATTTTCTACTGCTGCTATAATTGCTGCTCTTTTTTGAGGAGCTTCCTCTAAGTAACTATTAATTATTTCTTTTAAAATACTTTCATCTCCTCCTGCTGCTTGCTCTTTTAGATATTCAAATACTAATTTATCAATAGGTGGAGTGGTAAAATTTGATGTCTGTCCGTTGGGATAATTTACTAAATATAAACTTTCACTTTTTTCGTCTTCCTCTGATGCCAAATTATCTGCTACAGTAATATATAATTCTGGTTGATTTTGATTTTCCAGGAGATTCACATTTGCTTCTGGAATTAACTCTTGATCAACTTGATTTGATTTGAAATCAACCTTTGTTTCTGCTTCGATTCCTACCTCCTGAATTTTATAACTCCCCAGTTCGATATCTCCCCTACCTGACTCCTGAGTGTTTCTTGATAATTCATCAGTTTGATTTTGATTTTCCAGGAGATT
Organism: Okeania sp. SIO3I5; assembly: GCF_010672085.1. Taxonomy (GTDB): domain Bacteria; phylum Cyanobacteriota; class Cyanobacteriia; order Cyanobacteriales; family Microcoleaceae; genus Trichodesmium. The sequence continues at coordinate 9,322 of NZ_JAAHHT010000083.1, read as the reverse complement.
CACACTTGCTTCTAGAATTAACTCTTGATCAACTTGATTTGATTTGAAATCAACCCCTGTTTCTGCTTCGATTCCTACCTCCTGAATTTTATAACTCCCCAGTTCGATATCTCCCCTACCTGACTCCTGAGTGTTTCTTGATAATTCATCAATTTGATTTTGATTTTCCAGGAGATTTACACTTGCTTCTAGAATTAACTCTTGATTAACTTGATTTGATTTGAAATCAACCTCTGTTTCTGCTTCGATTCCTACCTCCTGACTTTTAGCTTCAGACTCCTGCTGTCTATAGCTAATATAATTTTGTAATGCCTTGATTAATGCTTCTACTCGAACTGGTTTACTTATATAATCATTCATTCCTGCTGCCAAACATTCTTCACGATCGCCTTGCATCGCATGAGCAGTCATAGCTATAATCCAAGGACGTTTAGCTTGAGGGTAAATTTGGCAAATTCGTCTTGTTGCCTCTAAACCATCCATTTCCGGCATTTGTACATCCATAAAAACCACATCGTAGTGTTGACGACGTAATGCTTCTAAAGCTTCCAATCCATTATTTGCCACATCAGCACGATAACCCAATCTCTCTAACACCAGTAAAGCTACTTTCAAATTCACAGCTACATCCTCCGCTATCAGGATGCGTAATGGCAAAGTCAATTCTACTTCATTACTCCATATTGATTTTGCTTCTGAAATTTTCGGTTTAAATGATATCACTTGTTTTCCTAGCACCGAAACTAACATCTCATATAAATGAGACTGTTTAATTGGTTTATTTACAAAAGCTGCAAATAAAGCTCTGCCAGCAATTTCTGCTGATGTCAGTTTCCCTACCGAACTGAGCATAACCAAAGGTAACCTTTGATAATCTGGTATAGATTGAATTTCCTCTGCTAGAGTTAAACCATCCATTTCTGGCATTTGCAAATCTAATATCGCAATATCAAATTTTTTCCCAGAGCGAATTAACTTCAAAGCTGCTGCTCCTGACTCCACTGCTTCCGCTTTCATTCCCCAAGATTCTACCTGGAGAGTAAGAATTTTGCGATTAGTTGCATTATCATCAACAATAAGTAGTCTTTTTCCAGTCAGTTCAGGTTGTAGTTGTTTCAGTTCAGATTCTGAAGGAGTTTCAGTTGCCATTGCCATCATAGTAAAATGAAATGTAGAACCTTTACCTAAATCCGTTTCCACCCACATATCTCCACCCATAGCTTCACTTAAACGTTTGCTAATGGCTAAACCTAATCCTGTTCCCCCATACTTTCGAGTCATGGAGGCATCAAGTTGAGTAAAAGGTTTAAATAATCTTTTTAATCTATCCTCAGCAATTCCTATCCCTGTATCTTTGACAGCAAACTCGATCTCATATAAATTTTTCAAGGGTGTAGGAATTTTTTTGATCGCAGAGTTGATGCTGTATTTATAATTATCAGTGTATTTATCTTGATATAACTGGGTATGAGCTACTAACCATGTTTTCCCATTCACTGAAATAACCACTTCCCCACTAGCAGTAAACTTAACTGCATTAGAAAGTAAATTAGCAAGTATTTGACGTAACCTTGTCACATCCCCCACTATCGCTTCGGGAGTACCTCGATCAATAATATATGCCAATTCTAAACCTTTAGCACCTGCCTGGGAAGCCACTAAATCTAAAGCTGATTCTACACAAGTTCGGAGATTAAATGGCTGATCTTCTAACTCTAGTCTGCCAGATTCAATCTTAGAAAAATCAAGAATATCATTAATAATCGTCAGTAATGAATCACTACTCTGACGGATAGTATCCACAAAATCGTATTGTTGAGAATCTAATTTTGTATCCAGTAATAATCCTGTCATCCCAATTATTGCATTCATAGGAGTCCGAATTTCGTGACTCATCATTGCCAAAAATTCACTTTTAGCTCGATTAGCAGACTCAGCTTCTTCTTTTGCTTTTTCTAATTCTACATTTTCAGTTTGTAGCTGAATTTGCCTTTGTTTTTCCATATCTAAATGATCTGCTTGTGCTAGAGCAATTCCTACTTGTGTCGCAACTGACTCCAATAACTCAATTTCTTCATTTACCCAAGTCCGATAGCGATCGCATTGATGTAAAATAATCACTCCATTCACCTTTCCTTTGTAGGAAGTGCGAACTGCTAATATTGACTTAACTTCTAATAAGCAACAAACCTCAGTATCTTTCATTAATAAAGGAGCTAAGTAGCCATTTTCCCTGCTAATAGCTTTGTCTTGGGCCAATACTTTTTCCAAGTCTTGGTTTTCTTTCAATATCAATGATAAACCCTGCATTGATTGATAGTCAGGTTCAAGATATTCTGCTACTAGAGGCATCTGGGGTGATGGTTCAGCAATATAGCAATAAATTAGGCAGCGATTTACTTGAAATATCTTACCGATTAGCATAACCGCTGTTTCAAAAATTTCCTTACTATCTAAGGTAGAATGGATTTTTGTGGTTAACTGTTTATGAAGTAGAATTTGTTTGATTTGGTTTTCTAAGGCAGCCTTTGAGGAATGAAGTTCTATTTGATTTCCTACCCATTGGGCCATGAATTTCAAGAGGTAGCGATCGCTTTCTTTAAAGGGTTCTTGTTTAGGATATGGACTGGCAAAACTGAGAGTACCATAGATTTTTCCTTCTACCATGACACGAAAGCCAATATAAGTTTCTAACTTAAAAAATGTCTGAGCATAAGCAGGATGATGCTGCCATTCTGAATTTCCAGCACTTTCAAAACTAACTGGTTCATTTTTTTGAATAGTTTCGCTACAATAAGTCTGCTTTACATCAGTTGTATGTCCTGCTTCGAGCGGAAAAGGAAATCCCAAGGGTAATTGAGAGGCGACTACTTCATAAGATTCTTCTGTTATCTTGGCTAAAATGCCTATTTCTGTTTTATATAGTGTTCGCCCAATACCCAAAATTCTTTGTAAAATAGCTTCTAAGTCTAAGTCAGTTTCTGAAACCGCTGCATAGATATCTCTAATTACTGCTTCTGTTTCCTTTAGTTCTGTTTCTGCCTGTTTTTGTTGTGTAATATCAGTAGCAACACCAACAAATCCAATGATTTTCCCTTGATTATCCCGTTTACCTGTAATTACCAAGCTTACCAAAATATCAGAACCATCTTTTTTGACACAATACCATTCTTGGGGTTCACAAATTCCTTGTTTTGCTGGTTCTACCAAAACATCAAAATCTCTGATTGAGTTATTAAATTTTTGAGTTAGTTCCTTGCTGCATTCTACTAACTGAGATTTTTGATTAAAAAACGTCAGATTTTCTTTACCTACTACCTCTTTTCTAGAATAACCCAATAGTTTTTCAGCACCAGAATTAAAAGTAGTAATCTCACCATTAATATCCGTCGCAATAATCGCAACTTCTGTAGCAGCATCCAGCACTTGTCGTAAATTAGCATTGATCTCCGCAAATTCTTTCTGTGCTAATTTGTAATTAGTAATTACTTCAGTAAACATAATTATGCCAGCAATTTCACCCTTGCTATTCTGCCAAGGGTGCATTTCCCATCGTATCCACTCCACGGAACCATCCGCTTTGAGAAACTGCTCTTCTTCTGCTTTTGTCACTTCTCCCGCTAGACAAGCTGTAAAAATTTGCTGCCAGCGATCGCCCACATTAGGAAAAATTTCATAATGAGTACGCCCAATAACATCTTTTTCTGTCAAATTGCTATCAATTAACCAACGTTTAGATGCCCATAAGTAGCGCATATCTCCATCAAAAATAACTGCTGCTACAGGTGTATATTCCAGTAGCAGCTCTTTCAACATCTCTTTTTCTTGTTTATTTTGCTCTATCTCCTGGTTTTCAGGAATTTCAAAAATAGTAATTAATCCACCAATAAATTGATTATTTTCATCATTGACAGGAAAATAATTACATTCCAATAATATTTCTTCTTCAGGACTTACTAGAGTGCGGTTTATAGTTTCACTAAAAGCTTTATTACTATTAACTATTTGGCAATGAAAATCATTCTTTGCTTCTAAAACTTTTTGATCTATCAAGAAAGTAAATATTTCAAATATTGATTTATCAATAGCATCTTTTCTACTAATTCCAGATATTTCTTCAATCCTATAATTCCAATCTGTACAATTACACTCAGCATCAAATTTTACAATTCCATCTCTACTATTTTTAATTATTTCCCCTGCAAAAAAAAAATCGTGCTCCAGTAATAACCCTTCCTGCTTTAATCCTGAAATATCACGACTATAAACTATTATTTGTTCAACTTCTGATGTTCTGAGAAAATCTTTAATTCTCATTTCATAAAAATGCCATAAACCATCATTATGATAAAATCTTGCCTCTATCTTTACTATTAATTGTGGATTATAAATAATTTGTGTTAACTTATCTATAACCAATACAAAATCATCTGGATGAACAAAATTAAGAAAATTTTTCCCTATTAACTCTTGTGATTGATAACCCAATACTTCTTCTACAACCGGATTATTATATAAAATATTCCCACCAATATCTATAATTGTTACCGCATCACAATTACTTTCAACCATTAAACGAAAGTAATCCTGATTATCCAGCAGTCTTGTTGGAGTAGATATACTTGAAATTAATGTTCCTAAATTACTAAAAGTAGATATTAACCCTACTATCTTCGGATCACATTCTCGTATTTCTCTACTATAAAAAATAATAACCGCAACAACACTATTATTAGCTATAATTGGAAAACCTAAAGCTGTTTTCAGACCTACTTCACTCGCTTTTTTAGTCCGTAGATAAACTGTTTCTGATAAATTACTAATATCCTTTTCCCACTCTAGTTGTTGAGAAACCCAAATCCTACCCGGCATACCAATGTTTGGTGGTAACGTTATTTCCTGACTATATCTATGAAACTCTGTTAGTAATTCTTGAATATCAGACTTTCCATACCAAATTGAACTACATTCTATCCTACTACCATTACTATTTGGTATCCATACCTCTGCATAATCAGCACCAATACCAAGACACGCCTGATGAATCAATGCCTCTAGAGCGCGATCGAATTTTTGGGACTGAAGCTCGCGATAAATCATATTATAGATGAGTTCCTGATTCACAGAAATTCTGATATAGCAAAAGGCAGAAGGCAGAGGGCATCCCCCCTACCCCCCAATGACAAGCTATCCCTTATAAGGAACTCTTGAAACCCTTGTGGGAGGAGGGGGAGGAGGGGGAGGAAGAATTCTGTCTACATTCATAAAAAAGTGTATTTTTCAATACTCTTTTCTCCTGAAAAAGCCGATTCAAGACTTAAACATAACTCCTCTATGTTGTCAAGTTTTATGTTAAGAAAAATGTTTATAAAGCATAGCTTTGAAAGGGGGAGCAGAAGGAAAAATATTGCGTTGTCTAGGTTTTAGGCTTTTTATGCGTCCTAACCTTTGCTTCGACTGTTAAGTTTTAGACGGCATTTTCCTTGACATTTATGGACAACTGTGGACAAAATGTATAGGTATAACCGTCTTTTTTATGCACAACTTTTAATTTGCTGGCATGAACACTTTTAGCTTTTTGTCCTGGCATTGTGAAATTAAAACTATTTGATGAAAGAGCGTGGATTAACTCTACCTACTTCCCCTGTTTCAATATTCAATGCTAAATCTCCACTATTCCAACCTTTTATCGGTTTTAGTGGGTTGTACCTTATGGGGTATCCATATTTATTCACCGCTGCTTTCTGTCTGCCTCCTTGCCCTTTGCAAATAGCAGCTAAAGCTTGAGTGGTTTGAAAATTTAACTGATTCACTTCACCTACAAGTGTTCCTCGATTATGTTGGCCAAGCTTGTCGATGCCCTAAACACGCTTCGGTACAAAACCTACTTCCGATTGGCGCTATTAAACGCTGTCCTTAATTTAGAGCGACCAGCAAATAAGCTGGAGTTCACTTATGCTGGTCTTGACTTAGCCAACGTAGTAAGTTTTGACTTAATCTGCAACCTTTGAGAGACAATTCCTAAAAATGTCTAGGATTGACTAGGTTTTTCAAAGGTGCTATATTCTTACATTAATCAGCCATATATCTGATAGCCCATTTTATCAAAATAATTGGATCTAAAACCCCTCCTTTTAAGGCTACACGTTTTTGGAGCCTTGCTCAAATCCCCGTTACATCCGTCAACTTCTGACTTCTGACTTTGTTAATCACCTTTTTTTCTCTATTTGTTTTTGGCTTTTCCAATCTGCCAATGCTTTTTGAGCAGACTCATAAGCTGGAGTGCCAGAAGGAACTAACTCACCAGCTAAAATAGCCTCACTCAAATTTTTATTCTTAGCTCGTACTTTAGCGATACTAAAAATTGTATTACTCCACTGAGCAATTAGTTTTTGAGCTTCTTCATATTTAGGCTCACCAGAGCGAATTTTACGAACTTCATTAATTGCCTTAATATAAGAAGAAGCTTGTCCAGGTTTAATCTGTTCCTTCGCAGATTTAAGTAATGCATCATTAAACCCTTCAACTTCCTGTTTTTGTTTAGCTACTTGTGGCTCCCATTCGGCGATGGCCAACTGTGCTTCCTGATAAATTGGTGTTATATTTCGAGGTACTAATTTAGCTGCATTAATTGCACCATCATAATCTTTTTTTAATGCTCGTCCACTAGCTATATCAAAAATAGTCAAACTCCAGCGTTCTATTTGATTTTGTGCTTCTGGATAGAGTGGATCGCCTTGAGGAATTTTAGAAGCTTTAATAATTGCCTGACTAAAATTAGAAGCTGAAACTAAATTAAGTGCAGTTACAGCTTCAGATAATATTAATTGATTTGCTGATAGTTTATTTTCTGCTTGTTTTTGCCGATTCCCTTCTGTAGTAGAAATGTTTGCCGTAGATTGATCCTCAGAAGCAGATACCACAGTTAATGGAGCTAAAATAGCCTTTGATGAATTATCCTCCTCCGTTTTGATAGTAGATAAATTACCCTCATCCACTACCTTTTTACCCAAAAATATAGATCTATTAGTTACAAATACACCCAACAGAAGCACTAAAGAAGTGAGACTACTTCCTACAATTAACTTTTGTAAAAAGGATTTATCAGGCTGTATGTTTTGAGCAATATTTTCAGACATTTCCACTTGTTTTATATAACTTTTGCTATTTCCTTGAGATATAACTGTATTATTATTGTTATTCATACTCCTATTTACCATCTCTGTTTGGGTAGTTTTTGTTGTCATAGAAGTTTTTACAGAATTTGAAACTTGTTTTGTTGCTCTAGAACCCACCAAAGATTCAACCATTACACCCACCTTTTCTGGAGCAAAATTAGAATCAACCTGAACCTTTTCAGGTAAAATTATTTGATTCATTTTATCAGTAGGATTCACCATCATCAGCGGATTTTCCTTTATTCGCCCATGTTCAGCACATAACTCTGGTAAGCGATGACTTAAGAAATCATCAAGATTTTTTAGCGTTCTACATTTTCCAGAATACAATCCTTCCAAAAGAGCCGCTGTAAAAAATCCTAACCGCAGTGCAGAAGTTTCCTCCGAGACCTGGTTAGGATGACATGATAGTAACAAAGGTATTTCTAACTCTTTAGCCACCTCCACTGCTTGAACACCAAGTTGATTGTCTATTCCTGGCAAACGGCCATGCTTCATGTCTAGCACAACCAAAACCTGTTCTACGGGAGACTTACTCAAATCTTCTAGTAGCTTCCTTATTGATATTCCCGTTGCTGCAGGGTCTTGAAGATTGCCATCAATAGGCATCAAGTAGTCTTGATTTTGATAGCTCACACCATAACCACTGAAAAAATACCAGAGAAAGTTCTCCACTTGCAATTGCTTTTGACAAAAGCCTTCAATAATATTTAGTATATTTTCTCTAGTAGGATAAGTTGGCTGTTGCCATATTGGTCTTGAAGTATTGTCACTTAATAATAGACATTGTTCTTCTGAAAAACTTGTTTCGTTTACTAAAAAACTATGGAGTGCCTCTGCATCCTGTTGAGCATAACTAAGAGGTTCAAGAAACTCGTATTGATTAATACCAATGGCAATGGAAGCGTAATTTTTCATTCACCAAAAATCCAGATACTAAATAAATTGCCTGTACCTAGGATAACATTCTTAGGCCATTTTAGCTCAGTCCTCTAATTGGGATAACCTTAATAATAGTAATTAGGGAGGTTAAATTTCTCTCCTCTAGGATACAGAGTGATTTTAATTTTCGGGTTTTCAAAGTAATACCTTTGAGTTTCACTATTTATGGGAATAACACTGCAAAACTAATTATGTCTCAAGCATAAAAACTAAAAATGGTAAATTTAGTATAATTTTTTGGAATCCATGTCATAGGATTAAAAATCGTACACCATACGTACCTATTTGTATTTGGCTATGCTTTACCCACATCTCTTGAATTCCTTACAGGATAGGTTAGACGAGGAGAGAGGTTTGCTCGAGAAGTCAAGACTTGCCTGCCATTTATCATTCTTTACAGAGGTGACTAAAAGTTAATAACGCTTCAGAAACTTCACATTCTTCGACTCCCTAGACTCCCAACCCTGCAATACTTCTAAGACTTATAGATAAGGGATAGACCTATTTGGAAAGATAAGTCAGGAATTGTGAGTATTCCCCTTTGATATTGCAAATATGCTCTATGAACCAAGAATCGCCTCAATACTATAGATATGGGGAATGTCAAAACCTTTAAATGGCTTTCTGAAAAAAATTTTTGCTTAAGAGTTAGGCCATAGAACATGAACAGTCATACTAAAAACCATTTAATATTTTTCCTCATATTTTTACGACCACTATCTCAGCAAAAAAGTATAAAGTATATTGTTTATTCTGCCCGATTATTTTGATGATTATAGGTAAGAATACTTTTCAAAAATTAGTATCAATTTTTCTTGAATCATAAAATGGACATTATTTGGTTGACTTTGCAAAGTCAGTATAATTTTTTTTGTAAAATCTTCAAATGCTTAAAAGCTTGCCAAATAAGAAATACAGCTCAAATAATTTCGTAAAATTATCTATTTCCCGAAAAAAATTGAGAAAAGGGGTTGACACATCAAGATAGAGTTGCTAGATTAGTAAATGCGCGGGTGAGAGACACAAAAACTCAAACCAACGCCCGAACCTAGACAACTCAATAGTTTGAAAGTAGAACAGCACTACTTCTATTAAGTCCTTGTAATAAATAATCAGGACAAAGAAATAGATTTCTAAGTCCTAAAATAAACAAAAACCTTCTCTAAGTCAAGAGATTTGGAGAAAAAAAACAAAGAGTCAAA
>NZ_JAAHHT010000082.1:27511-35164 GCF_010672085.1 Okeania sp. SIO3I5 | reverse complement strand
TGCCAGATTGTTCAGACTCGTTGCCACATCGGGGTGATTCTCTCCTAATTTTTCCTTTGTGATAGCTAAGGACTCTTGATAGAGAGGTTCGGCTTCTGTATATCTCCCTTGAGACTGGTAAAGTGCTGCCAGATTGTTCAGACTCGTTGCCACATCGGGGTGATTCTCTCCTAATTTTTCCTTTGTGATAGCTAAGGACTCTTGATAGAGAGGTTCGGCTTCTGTGTATCTCCCTTGAGATTTGTAAAGTCCTGCCAGATTGTTCAGACTCTGTGCAACACCGGGGTGGTTATCTCCTAATTTTTCCTTTGTGATAGCTAAGGACTGTTGAATGAGAGGTTCCGCTTCTGTGTATCTCCCTTGAGATTTGTAAAGTGCTGCCAGATTGTTTAGACTTGCTGCTACATCAGGGTGATTTTTCCCTAACTTTTGCTGTCTGATGGCTAAAGCTTTTTGGTAGACAGACTCTGATTCGATATATTTGCCTTGTTTTTTATACAGTCCCGCTAAATTATCAAGACTGCTAGCAACATCAGGATGCTTCTCCCCCAAGGTATTCCGCTGAATAGCTATAGCCTTCTGATATAAGGGTTCAGCCTTAGTATATTCACCTTGTGCTTGGTATGACAGCCCTAAATTGCCTAGAGCTTGAGCTTCTCCTTGACTATCTTGAATTTTCTGAGCGATCGCTAAATGCTCTTGATGATCTTCAATAGCTTTGTTATAATTTCCCAAAGCTTGATAGGCAATTCCCAGATTTCCAAGGGCATATCCTTTTTCCATTCTATTTTGAATCTTCAGCGCGATCGCCAAATGTTTCTGATGATAATTAATAGCTGTGTTATACTCCCCCAAAGCTTGATAGACAATTCCCAGATTACTAAAAGCCTGTCCTTCTCCTCGACGGTATTGAATTTCCTGAGCGATCGCTAAATGCTGCTTATGGTAATTGATGGCTTTTTTATATTGTCCTTGAGCATGATAGATAATTCCCAGATTTCCTAATACATATCCCTCTCCACGACGATCTTTAATTTTTCTAGCAAATTCAAGACTCTTCTGAAGATAACCGATGCCCTGATCGAAATCACCTAGGGTATAGTAAGCAATCCCTCTTCTTTGAATACCTTGTCTTCCCAGAATAGTTTCAAAGGTTGCTTCTACTTTATTAAGTGCGATTAGTTTCTGATTAGCTATACCTGCAATGACTCCAGCAATTATTGCTCCAATAAAAGAGATAGCTAAAACACCAGAACCAAAACGAATCCGGCGATTAGCTTTCTGATTAGCTTTAGCCAAGATACGATTCTTTTCTTCTGATGTTTCAAAAGCTACTTGAGTTTCTAGGTTTTCTCGTTCTTGACGTGTTCTTTCCTCTTTTTCCCTATTCCACTCTGTCAAACTCAACTGTACAAAGTCTCGTTGTGCTTGACTCAATTCCTCTCGACGTTTGTGCAACCACTCTTCTGCTTCCCCCAATGGCACACCCCGCAATAAAGCTCCATCATCCCTACTACTTGTCTCCCACTCTTGCATTCTTACCTTCAGCCTTTCCTGCCAAGTGCGAAACTCCCGATTCACGTCGATCCAACCTCGTAGGGTTCCCCATTCCCGAATCAATGCCTCGTGAATAATTTCCACAGTTTCTCGATCAGTTTCTATTTTCCCCTCAATTTTATTAGTAACAACCAAACGAGCATCTGCTAACCCTTCTTTGCGTGTCACCAAATTCCAATTACTTTCTCCAATTTCATCACTGGTAGCTAATCTTCGAGTATCTTCCGTTCCCTCTCCTGGACGCACCAACTGAATAAATATCTGTTGCGCCCTGCGTTTATCTTCCTCACTCAGATTCTGATACTGTTCCTCTGCATATTCAGCGAGTGCCTTTTCCACACCTCCAATGCTTTCATAAGCTTCATGGGTTAACTCACCATTTTGCTGTTTTGCCCACAGTAATGTCAGGGCAAACTCTAGCAACGGCAAATATCCTGGTTCATCCTCTACCGCTTCCAAAATACGTTCCGTCAGTCCAGACTCAATTCTTACCCCTAGCAATTCGGCAGGTTTTTCAATTACCTTTTGCAATTCTGCTCGGTTCATCGGCCCAATTTTGCGGTCAGTATCCTGTAAAGCATCAGCAAAAGGACGGTAAGAAAGAGCATATCCGCAAAAGTCAGCTCGTAAGGTAAGAACAAAGGTGAAATTCTTTGTCTGGTTGACTGCATCTAGGAAGAGATCGAGAAATATCTGGCGTTCTGACTTATCTTGACAAAGGGTATAAACTTCTTCAAACTGATCTGCTATCAGTAACAAGCGAGTGCGGTTGTTTCTCTCCAGAATATCTTCAATCACATCCCGTAAATTTCTCTTTCCCTCCCGAAACCTTTCAAGCATCTGATCAATTTGATCTAGTGGATCTATTGTTTCAAATTGTCGCAGAGCAACTAACTTCTTTGCCAGATTGCGCAACGGGCGATCGCCTGGACGAAAATCCTCAATCAACCAACCCTTTTCTGAACGCAACTCAGGAATTAAACCAGCAAATACCACCGAAGACTTACCACTTCCAGAAGCTCCAATGACAGCCACCAGGGACTGTCTTTGTACCGCTTGTACTAACTGCTGAGTAAACGTCTCCCGTCCAAAGAAAAATTTAGCATCCTGTTCTCGGAAGGCAAACAAACCTCGATAGGGACAAGGAGGAATAGCTTGCTCTTCTAACTCTGGACAAGCATCAATCAACTGAGTCGTCGGAACAATAAACGCAACCCTAACCTGTGGGCGTTTAGGATCGATCGCTACAGTCATCCCCACCACCCCATCCAACTGCTCATCCCATACCGGAGAACCACTAAACCCTGATTCTATTGGATAAGCACCTACAACCTCTATCTGTACTCTACCATTAGCTTGGGGATTGCTGATTATGCCATTAGTCGAAACTCCTTCTGACCTTCCTTCTGGAAAACCAAAGACTTCAAAAGGATGTTTCGATAAGTTTTCTGCTTTAACCAATCGTACAGGATTAGTTTTTTCTGGTAAGCTGCTTTCCAGTTCTAACAAGGCGATATCAGCTCCTGCTTCTGGTAAGATAGAGGAAGTAGGTTGGACTGCTCTCCAGCGAACAACCTTCGCCCTAAGAATTTTTCCGGATGCAACTAGGGGAAAATCTAGATCGATTTCCTGGTTTGGTTCATCTGGAGCATTTAGTTGTTTCCCTAGTGCTGCATTAACTACATGAGCGCAGGTGAGAATGTGCCGATTAGACACTAGAAAACCTGCACCAACAACCCTGTTGTTAGGTTGACGAATGCGGGTGATTGCTGATATCCATTGAAAAGTCATTGTTAACTACAAATTACTTCTTCCACTTCAGGGTGATTTCATAGTTGCCTTCCACATTTGTTGAGGCAATAATCGCTCCCATTTCTACAGTCATTTTTAGCCCAAATTTTACCTCTACTTCATCAGGGGAGTCTTTTAATTCGCGGACTTTGCCGATAATATTGGTAGCAATAGGCTGAATTTGTTCCATTGCTTCAGCAAAGGAGGTTTGAGCCTGAACAACAACTTGTTGGCCAGGATAGTTAGCAACCAGTTCTTGCTCTACCTCGGAAACTGGTAACTCCTCTACTTCTACAAGAATCGACTTGTCACCATCTAAGGGAAATTTAATTAAGGGTTTCACAGTTTACCTCTGTTCTAAATTTAAGTTATGATTAAAAGTTTGACTAACTATAGTATACAAAAAGCTACTCCTGAATTTCGGGTATATTTCTGAATATTTAGAATTTTTACAATGGCCATTGCAGGCAAAAGATTGGCCACAGAATTATCATATCGCTTTTGTTTAAATCTTGCCCACCCTAATTTTTTATCCATATTTTTGAGTCTGGAAATTCAACTTTTCTTCATTCGTTAATCCCTCAAAATTCCTTTCTTTTTCCTCAAAAAGCTGCAAAACATTTTTTCCGCAAATCATTTTTAAGCTTCCGACTTTAGCAGTCGATGTGAATTTTTTTTATAAAAGTCAATTTTAACTGACAACTTTTTATAGAATAAAAGTATTAGAATAATTCATAAAATAATTTTAGTGCAATGGAACAAGAAATATATAATCAAGCTGTAGCAAATTCTCGTGCTAAAGACTATCAAACAGCAATTCAATATTTTAGTCGAGCTATAGAAATTAATCCTAATTTTGCTGAAGCTTATTATGGCAGAGGTTTGGCAAAGTTTGATTTAGGAAATAAGGAGGAAGCAATTGCCGATTATTCTCAAGCTTTGGCAATTAATCCTAATTATATAGATGCTTATTTGGCTCGTGGTATTGCTAAGTTAATAGTAGGAGATATTTCAGGAACTATTACAGATTCTCATCAGATAATTATGATTAATGGTAACTATGCTCCAGCATATAAATTGTTAGGTAATGCTTACCGTCAACAAGATAATCAAACAGAAGCAATTGCTAGTTTTAAGCGTGGTGCAGAATTGTATTTAGAACAGAAGGATGCTGTTAATTGTAAGAAATGTTTGGATAATATTAAACAGTTGCAAAATGTAGTTTCTCCTGCTGTTAAAACTGATAGTAATGTTCCGTGGGAAAAAGGTGATAGTCAAACATTTTTAACTCGAATTTTGAAAAGGTTTGAAAAGGGCGATCGCTACGGAGCAATGGCAGATTTAAACTGGGCTTTACAAGTGGATGCTTCAGATTCTCAAGCTTATTGTTGTCGCGGAATTATTCGTTATAAACAAGGGGATAATTTAGGGGCAATATCAGATTTTAATCAGGCTTTGCAATTTAACGATCGAGATGTTTTAGCTTATCGAAATCGGGGGATGATTCGGAGTCAAATGGGAGATTTTAAAGGAGCGATCGCTGATTTTGATGCAGCTTTAAAAGTTGAACCAAATAATTCTCTTATTTATGTGACTAGAGGGAATGCTTATCGGGATATTGGTAAGTATCAAGAGGCAATTAAAGATTATGAACAAGCATTAAAAATTAATCCTAATGAAGCTAAAGCTTTTTATAACCGAGGGATTATTTATTCTCGTTTAGAGGAAATGAAAAAAGCTATAGATGACTATCAGAATGCTGCTCAATTATTTGGGGAAGTTGAAGATTGGAAAAATTATGAAAAAACTTTGGATAATTTGAAGAAAATTCAGACATCTGTTCCTAGTCAAAATCAGAATTTTGATGAAGATTCTAAGTATAAGCAATTGGAACAACAACTTTTAAGAATGGTTGGCGGACATTGGGGAATGGCAGAACAATTAATTGCAAAAGTTGAAGAAAAATATCCTGGTAGAAATAGGATTTGGTATTTGGAAAAAGTTATATCTGATTGGCAACAATAGCAGTTGATAATTGATAATTGATAATTGGGAATTGAGAATTGAGAATTGGGCATTGAGAATTGGGAATTGAGAATTGGGCATTGAGAATTGGGAATTGGGAATTGAGAATTGGGAATTGAGAATTGGGAATTGGGAATTTAGGTAAGAATTTCTGTAGGGATGTTGCATACAACGTCCCTACCTACTCCCTAAAACAGAGGTAATTTATAAATTACCCTGACGAAAGTTAATTTTGATAACTAACCCAATTCCGCTGTCATACTAATTACTGTTTCGACAGTTTTACCAGGTTCAGCAATTAATAAATGTTCGCCAGTATTCATTGCATTCCGAGGACCAGTCCAAGGTTCTAAACAATAAAAATCTTTACCTTTTACCGTCCAAAAAACTAAAGTTGAGTAATTACTATCGTAGTTAATAGTTAACTTTAAATTGCGACTTTTATCGGTAACTACTGCTGATTGTTTTGACAAATTAACAAACGCCCAATCAATTTCTTCGGCGTCAAAATCAAAGACTCCAGAAAAAGTATTAACAGTTGGTTCGCCTTTGAGCTTATATTCATTTGAAGGTAAATCAAATTCTAATTGATTTTTATCACTCACAGCAAAATAAGGGTGAATACCTGTTGAAAATGGCATTGGTTTTTGAGATAAATTAGTGTGAGCATATCGCAGTTCTAGAGTATTACCCCGCAAAATATAGGTATAATTCAACTCAAAATTAAATGGATATACTGCTAGAGTTTGCTCGTTACTGCGGAGAGTTACAGTAATACTTGCACCATTCTCGGTAGACTGTTGTGTAACTTCCCAAGGGAGGGTACGAGCAAAACCATGTTGCTTAAGTTTGTAGCTTTCTCCGTCTAGGGTGTAGGTATCGTCAGGTAGGTTGCCACAGATGGGGAACAATAGAGGAATACCACCGCGCACCGAAAGAGTCGGATCGGCAAAACGTTCTTTATCCATGTAAAATATTTTTTGGTCTTGAGTGCGCCACTCAGTAACAACGCCACCTCTTTCAGGAACAACAACTACTAGAGACTGAGTAGCTTCATCGGAAAGAATGTAGGGTTGATTTTGTCCGGGATTAGTAGACATAGATAATTTTCCTTAAATAACTGCTATTAACGTCTCACAAAATTGTCTCAAAAGCTATTCATTTGCTGAAGCTCCCAGAGCTGGAGTCGCAAAATTTTCCTTTTATTACTATTGAACAATAGTCATTTCATTTGCTGAAGCTCCCGGAGCTGGAGTCGCAAAATTTTCCTTTTATTACTATTGAACAATAGTCATTTCATTTGCTGAAGCTCCCGGAGCTGGAGTCGCAAAATTTTCCTTCTATTACTATTGAACAATAGTCGTTTCATTCCCTGAAGCTCCCGGAGCTGGAGTCGCAAAATTTTCCTTTTATTGCCTAGAGAGAAATAGTCGTTTCATTCCCTGAAGCTCCCGGAGCTGGAGTCGCAAAATTTTCCTTTTATTGCCTAGAGAGAAATAGTCGTTTCATTTACTGAAGCTCCCGGAGCTGGAGTCGCAAAATTTTCCTTCTATTACTATTGAACAATAGTCGTTTCATTTGCTGAAGCTCCCGGAGCTGGAGTCGCAAAATTTTTCTTTCTATTACTATTGAACAAGAGTCATTTCATTCCCTGAAGCTCCCGGAGCTGGAGTCGCAAAATTTTTCTTTCTATTACTATTGAACAAGAGTCATTTCATTCCCTGAAGCTCCCGGAGCTGGAGTCGCAAAATTTTTCTTTTATTGCCTAGAGAGAAATAGTCGTTTCATTTACTGAAGCTCCCGGAGCTGGAGTCGCAAAATTTTCCTTTTATTGCCTAGAGAGAAATAGTCGTTTCATTTGCTGAAGCTCCCGGAGCTGGAGTCGCAAAATTTTCCTTTTATTGCCTAGAGAGAAATAGTCATTTCATTCCCTGAAGCTCCCGGAGCTGGAGTCGCAAAATTTTCCTTCTATTACTATTGAACAAGAGTCGTTTCATTTGCTCAAGCTCCCGGAACTGGAGGATAAAAATTTTTCTTTCTATTACTATTGAACAAGAGTCGTTTCATTTGCTGAAACTCCCGGAGCTGGAGTCGCAAAATTTTTCCTTTTATTGCCTAGAGAGAAATAGTCATTTCATTCCCTGAAGCTCCCGGAGCTGGAGTCGCAAAATTTTTCCTTTTATTGCCTAGAGAGAAATAGTCATTTCATTCCCTGAAGCTCCCGGAGCTGGAGTCGCAAAATTTTCCTTTTATTGCCTAGAGAGAAATAGTCGTTTCATT
>NZ_JAAHHT010000082.1:0-27501 GCF_010672085.1 Okeania sp. SIO3I5 | reverse complement strand
GAGCTGGAGTCGCAAAATTTTTCCTTTTATTGCCTAGAGAGAAATAGTCATTTCATTCCCTGAAGCTCCCGGAGCTGGAGTCGCAAAATTTTCCTTTTATTGCCTAGAGAGAAATAGTCGTTTCATTCCCTGAAGCTCCCGGAGCTGGAGTCGCAAAATTTTTCCTTTTATTGCCTAGAGAGAAATAGTCATTTCATTCCCTGAAGCTCCCGGAGCTGGAGTCGCAAAATTTTCCTTTTATTGCCTAGAGAGAAATAGTCGTTTCATTCCCTGAAGCTCCCGGAGCTGGAGTCGCAAAATTTTTCCTTTTATTGCCTAGAGAGAAATAGTCGTTTCATTTACTGAAGCTCCCGGAGCTGGAGTCGCAAAATTTTCCTTCTATTACTATTGAACAATAGTCGTTTCATTTGCTCAAGCTCCCGGAGCTGGAGGATGAAAATTTTCCTTTTATTGCCTGGAGAGGAATAATTATTTTATTTTGTTAAGCTCCTAAAAAATCGCGCATCGAAGGATTTTCTCTTGCATCTTCACAACAATTGTGATATCGTAAAGTTAGCTGGAGTCGTTCGCCTATGTACATGATTTTTTATTCAACTAAAAAAAACTTATCAGCGATCGCGAATATTAATGTCAAAGATAAATAGGTTCTATAAAGCAATAGTAGTTTCATTTGCTGAAGCTCTCGGAGCTGGATGATGAAAATTTTCTCAACTGTCAAGTCCCCTTACTCGCTGCCAAACCTGCTCCAATAAATCGGAAGCATTCGCATCAAACCATTCAATTTCTCGATACGCACGAAACCAAGTGCGTTGTCGCTTCGCAAACTGACGAGTATGTAAAACTGTTGCCTCGATCGCTTCAGTCAAGCTAATATCTCCTGCCAAATATTGTTTCATCTCTGCATAACCCAAAGTATTCAATAATGGCAACTCCGCACCATATTTTTCACACAAAAATTTTACTTCCTCCACTAACCCAACTTCTACCATTTTCTCAGTCCGATGACGAATACGATCGCCCAAAACCTCCACATCACAATCTAACCCTATTTGCAAAATTGGATAATCTGGAGGGTTTTCTCCCTGTTGTTGAGAAATTGGTTTCCCACTTACATAAAACACTTCCAACGCTCGTAAAGTTCGCACCACATCATTAGGGTGAATTTTCTCAGCAGCAACTCCATCAACCTGCTGCAACATTTTGTAACATTGATTTTGTCCTAAATCTGCTAGTTGCGATCGCAACTTTTCATTAGGCCCAACTCTGGGAATCTTCAAACCCTTAACTATTGCCTTTATGTATAATCCCGTACCTCCCACTAATAAACTTGGTGGAGCAAAATCAGTTTCAGCAGTAGGAGAATTAACAATCAAACGTTGTGCCTGTTCCTGATATTCTGCTAGTGTCAGAGTTTCTGTTGGTTCACAAATATCTATTAAATAATGAGGTACTAATTCTCGTTCTTTTCTAGTTGGTTTTGCGGTTCCAATGTTAAAATCTTTATAGACTTGACGGGAATCTGCACTGAGAATTACTGAACCTAATCTCTGGGCCAAATCCAAAGCTAATCCAGACTTACCCGTAGCTGTTGGCCCGCAAATAGTAATTAAATTCAAAATTCAAAATTCAAAATTCAAAATTCAAGGAAATTACTTAATTAAATTATTATATCAGTAATTACGCACCCAATAAAATTCAAAATTCAAAGTTCAAAACTTGCAGAAATTCTGATACTTCTCAAATTCAGTCACAGCAATAATTTAACCCCTGACTCCTGACATAAAAAGTCAAAAGTTAAAAGTTAAAAGTCAAAACTTGCAGAAATTCTCATGCCTCTCAAATTTAGCTACAGCAAGAATTTAACTGACTATTCCGACTACTGACTACTGACTACTGACTACTGATTCAAAACTTGCAGAAATTCTGATGCTTCTCAAATTCAGTCACAGCAAGAATTTAACTCCTGACTCCTGACTCAGAAAAAGTTCAAAGTTAAAAGTTAAAATTAGCAGAAATTCTCATGCCTCTCAAATTTAGCTACAGCAAGAATTTAACTGACAATTCCGACTACTGACTACTGACTACTGACTACTGACTACTGACTACTGATTCATAACTTGCAGAAATTCCCATACCTCTGAAATTCAGTCACAACAAGAATTTAACTCCTGACTCCTGACATAAAAAATCAAAAGTTAAAAATCAAAAGTTAAAGCTAGCAGAAATTCTTATGCCTCTGAAATTCAGTCACAGCAAGAATTCAACCCCTGACTCCTGACTCAGAAATAATTCTATCCTGACTTATGACTCTTTACTTATGACTAATAACTTCTAAATACTATCTACATCCCCTAAATAAATTTCTTCTCAAAATACTCTATAGTCGCTTTTAAGGCATTTATGTTATAATTTAGGAGAAAAATTTCATTTATTGATGAAAGTTAGTATTACAGCCATTATAGGGAGAGATATTGCTATGGCCAGCAACAATTACGGTGCTGAACAAATACAGGTCTTGGAAGGTCTCGAAGCAGTGCGGAAGCGACCGGGAATGTACATTGGTTCCACGGGACCTCGTGGACTCCATCATCTAATCTACGAAGTGGTTGATAACTCCATTGATGAGGCGCTAGCTGGTTATTGCACCCACATCGAGGTTGACCTGAATGAAGATGGGTCTGTCAAAGTTACAGATGATGGCCGGGGTATTCCGGTAGATACTCATTCTAAAACAGGTAAGTCTGCTTTGGAAACAGTTATGACTGTTCTCCACGCTGGAGGTAAGTTTGGTGGAGGCGGATATAAAGTTTCTGGGGGATTACACGGTGTCGGGGTTTCCGTAGTCAATGCTTTGTCCGAGTGGGTAGAGGTAACAGTCTGGCGGGATAAAAAGACACATATCCAACGTTATGAGCGTGGCAAACCTACTGGAGATTTAAAATCTAAAGCTAATAAAGAAAAGCGGACAGGTACATCGGTGCAGTTTCTGCCAGATGAGGAAATTTTTACTACAGGTATTGAGTTTGACTACAATACCATAGTTGGTCGTTTGCGAGAGCTAGCATATTTGAATGCAGGTGTCAAGATTACAATTACAGATCACCGCCTGGAGTTACTTAAAAGTGATGAAGCGCGAGTAGAATCTTATTGTTATGAGGGTGGTATTAAGGAATATGTCACCTATATGAACCGGGAAAAACAACCTTTGCATGAAGAGGTGATTTTTGTGCAGGGGGAAAAGAATGATGTGCAAGTGGAAGTAGCTTTGCAATGGTGTGTGGATGCTTTTAGTGATAATGTTCTCGGTTTTGCTAACAATATTAGAACTGTTGATGGTGGTACTCATTTGGAAGGGTTAAAAACTGTTTTAACTAGGACAATGAATGCTATTGCTCGGAAGCGGAATAAACTTAAAGAAAGTGAGGCAAATTTAGGTGGTGAAAATGTTCGGGAAGGATTGACGGCAGTTATTTCTGTTAAGGTTCCAGAACCAGAATTTGAAGGTCAAACTAAGACTAAGTTAGGTAATACTGAAGTTAGGGGTATTGTTGACTCTTTGGTGGGAGAAGTTTTAACTGAATATTTAGACTTTAATCCTCAAGTTGCTGATGCAGTTTTAGAGAAAGCTATTCAAGCTTTTAAAGCAGCAGAAGCAGCTCGTCGAGCGAGGGATTTAGTTAGGAGAAAATCAGTTTTAGAATCTTCTCCATTACCAGGAAAACTAGCCGATTGCAGTACGAAAAACCCGGAAGAATCCGAGTTATACCTCGTCGAAGGGGACAGCGCCGGCGGATGTTTTCTGGCCCATCAACAAGTTATTTTAGCTGATGGACGTAGACTTAGCTTTATAGAAATAGTCGCTGAACAAGCTGAAGGTAAAGAACATTTTTGTTACACAATTAATGAGAAGGGATATGTGGCAATTGAACGGATAATTAATGCAAGAATGACTAAGAAAAATGCCACAGTTATTAAGATAACTTTGGATAATGATGAGACTATAATTTGTACTCCAGATCATCCTTTTATGCTCAAAGATGGTAGTTATAAACAAGCAGCTTTATTAACACCTTATGATGCTTTGATGCCTCTGTATAGAAAGTTATCTCAAAAGACAAAAAGTGGTCAGGGATTAGATGGTTATGAAATGGTTTGGAACCCTAAAAAAGACAGTTGGATTTATACTCATTTATTGGCAGATTTTTATAACTTGGAAGCAGGGGTATATAATTCAGCAGATGGCGATCATCGTCATCATATTGATTTCAATAAACTGAATAATAATCCTACCAATATTCAGCGACTTCCGGCGAAGGAACATTGGGCATTGCACAGGGCACATCTTGAATTTACTTTACATCGTCCTGATGTTATAGAAAAAAGTCGGCAAGCTCATCAAACTGATGAATATCGGGCGAAGATGAAGGAACGAATGCAGGAACCTGAAACACGATATATTTTGTCGAAACAAGCGAAAGCACAGTGGGAAGTTGATGAGTATAAAGCTTTTATGGCTCAGAAATGGCGCGAGTTTTATGATAGCAATGAAGAGTATCGTGAAGAAAATCGCGAACAGTTAATGAAAGCACAGCAGGAATATTGGAGTCATGCTGAAAACTGTCAAGCTCAAGCAGATCGAGTACGGGATTATTTTGCGAATAACCCAGAAGCACGGGAGGCAGCTTCTGAAGTAGCAAAAGAACAATGGCAGGATGAAGATTTGTTGGAGTGGCGACGACAAAAAACTAAGGAACAGTGGACTCCTGAATTTCGTGCGAAGCGTCGGGAAGCACTGGATAAAACTTACTATCGCAAGACTCTTGAAGCTTTGCACAAAGTTTACCAGAGTTCTCGTTTCATAGATTTGGATTTGTATGATATTTATCGTCGTCGCGAGAAGGATAAGTCGATGTTGAAGTTTGAGACTTTTTGCGATCGCTATTTTGGAGGAGATGAATTTTTAGCGCGGGATGCTATTCGTAATTATAATCATCGGGTTGTTTCTATTGAACCTTTGGAAGAGCGACGAGATGTTTATGATATTGAAGTTCCCAATACTCATAATTTTGCTTTAGCGAGTGGAGTTTTTGTTCATAATAGTGCTAAACAAGGGCGCGATCGCCGTTTCCAAGCTATATTGCCGTTGCGGGGTAAAATTATCAATATTGAGAAAACGGATGATGCCAAAATTTACAAAAATAATGAAATTCAATCAATGATTACAGCTTTGGGTTTGGGTATCAAAGGGGATGAGTTTGATGCTTCTCAACTGCGGTATCATAAGATAATTATTATGACTGACGCTGATGTTGATGGCGCTCATATTCGGACGTTATTGTTGACGTTTTTCTACCGATATCAACGAGCGTTGGTAGATCAGGGTTATATCTATATTGCTTGCCCACCTTTGTATAAAGTGGAACGGGGACGGAATCATTACTATTGTTATAGCGATCGCGAACTTACTCAGTTGGTTCAAAATGAGTTTCCTGGGAATGCGAACTATACTATCCAACGGTTTAAGGGTTTGGGTGAAATGATGCCAGTTCAGTTGTGGGATACAACGATGAACCCTGACACTCGGACATTGAAGCGGGTGGAGATTGAGGATGCTGCGGAGGCAGATCGGATATTTACCGTGTTGATGGGCGATCGGGTGGCGCCGAGGCGTGAGTTTATTGAGACTTACGGACCGAAATTGAAGATTACTGATTTGGATATTTAACATTAATGAATAATTAATAATGAATAATTAATAATTATCCATTGGTAACGTTTTATCGTAGGGGTTTGGTCTCCAAACCCTGCTCTCCAAACCCAAGCAAAAATGAAATTTGGAGACGAAGATAATTTGATTGTGATCAAGCTTGACAGAGGATTGTTTTAGGTTTAAAATTAGACAATTTTAATCAATAAAAGTAGTATATTTTTTCTCAAGAGGCTAAGAAAAATGAAAACAAAACATCTACTAATGGCTGGATTAGGATTAATTAGTTTTGTTGGTATGAGTCTAAGTTCAGTACAAAAAGCTTTTGGTCAGGAAAGGGTTGTTGAAGATAATCAAGGTAGACTTTATCTTGAAGTTCGACAGGGATATAACCGACCAGATACTTTTTGTGCTATTCGTCGTGATTATCGGTATTGTTTTAACGTTAGTTATAATCCATCTGAGTGTTATCAAGGAGTGTGTTTTTTTTCGCTTATAAGAAATGTCGATCAAGAAATTAAAGACCGGAATAGGTGTCTCTTGGCTAGGCGTGGAAATATTGCTGCTGTTCATTTAGTAAGAGCTTTAGGTCTTGATTGTACAACGTATTGATTGTACAATTTATAATCTTGCTCAACCTAAATGAGGTTAATGAGCCGTAATCCTTAAGTGAGGTTAATGAGCCGTAATCCTTAAGTATAGTAGGGTGCGTTATACGGCTTAAATTCAGACTATGAAAAGCATTCAGCAATCCGTCGTAACGCACCATCTTAGGTGTGTCAGTCCAGTAGGAATAAATAAACGAGAACTTACACAGTAGTGATTATTTCAGAGATTTACACAACAATCTTTGCAGATAGTAAATAGTAACGATAGTCTTTTGTAATTATTTTGGTCAAAGAAACAGTGGGAGCATCTTGCTCCCTTGCTAGGTGCTTCTCATCCCAAAACGATAAAAATTATGAAAATTGACACTGAACGAAAAATTACCATCCCTCCAGAAATTCAAAACCAGCTTTAATTTCTACCGGGAACAGAAGTTGAACTTGAAGTCAAAGGGAACACCTTGCAAATTGGCAAGCTTCAAAACCCCAACCGAGGAAAAGAAATAATAGCTGCTATTCGTTGCAAAGCAACCAAGAATCTGACCACCGATGAAATTATGCAACTAACTCGCGAAGAAATACGAGTAGTGCAGTAGGGTGTGTTAGCGGAACGGAGTGGAGCGTAACGCACCATTTTTGATTTTGCCTGGTGCGTTACGCTATCGCTTTTCATGTCGCGTTCGCTATAAGTTTCATGTCGGCGACAGCCGAAAACAGCACCCTACTAGCACCATTCTTGATTTTGCTAATACTAGACTTTGTTGGGTTTCACTATCGTTCTACCCAACCTACTTGATTTTGCATAAACCTGTTCCTGCACTCAAGCGCTAAAAGTATTCATAGTTTAGTAGAACCGAACATCTTACAAATTCGTAAACTTCAAAATTCCAACCGAGGAAAAGAAGCGATCGCTGCCATTCGTGGCAAAGCAACCAAGAATCTGACCACTGATGAAATTATGCAACTAACTCGCGAAGACTATGGGGTTGAGGAACCATTAGTCTAGGGGAAAAACTAACGCCAACCCCTAGCATCTGCGCCACTTTTAATATCCCTACTTTAAAGGTAAAATTCGCACTTTCGATCGCTCCTTATTAACAACTATTAAAGCTCCAGAATTTAGCTCTGGTTCAAACTGACGCAAAACCTCCACTAGAATCATTTCCAAATCATCAGGTAAAATACCTTGAGTACGAACTTGAATAACACTGGGTCCTTCAGCTTGGGTAATAGCTAAGAGTGCGCCAAAGTCGAGGTCGTGAGTTAAGACAACATATCCATTAATATTCGCCCAATTCATAATAGTTCGATCTTTAGCTTTTGGATCGCCAACCTCAGACCAGTGAAGCACTTCCCATCCGTATTTTCCTAATACTTCGCTCCATTGAGGCGAAAAGTTCATATCAATCAAAATTTTCATCTGCTTTTTAAAGGAACCTCTACTTCCTCAACCCGCCACGCAGCATAACCTAAAGCTTCTTGCAAATCCTCTGGTTCCAAATAAGGATATGCTTTCAAAATATCTTCACTTGAATGACCTGACGCCATCAATCCCACTATAGTACCAACAGTGACCCGCAGACCTCGAATACAAGGTTTACCACCCATTACTTCTGGGTCGAAAGTGATTCTTTTTAATTGCTTCATTCTATATCTCCTGTACTTGGTATAAATAAAGTATACAAGATTTTAAAATTCCTGTAATTTATTTTGTGCTTTTTCTATTAACGCTTCATCAATTAAGAAGTCTAGTTTTCCTAAATTAGAATCAGCTTCAATTTCTTGATTCCACTGTTCCCAATCTAACTCCATCATCCACTTTCTTAAATAGGTGAAATCATCAGGAGAAAGAGATTGAATTGCTGCTTGAATTTCTTTTACTTTAGTCATTTCAGTTATTAGATCGCTATAATAATAGTCTGCTAATATTCTAGCAAATAATACAGTTTAACACAAGTATTTATAGTTGTAGGTTAGGTTGAAAAACAAAACCCAATAGCAATATGAATTATCGACAATCTAATATTAGATTTTGTTGGGTTTCACGATCATTCTACCCAACCTACTTGATTTTGCATAAACCTGTTCCTGCACTCAAGCGCGAAAAGTATTCATAGTTTAGTAGAACGGAACATCTTACAAATTCGTAAACTTCAAAATTCCAACCGAGGAAAAGAAGCGATCGCTGCCCTTCGTGGTAAAACAAGCAACCGTCTGACCACTAATTAAATTATGCAACTAACTCGCAAAGACATAGGAGTGAAATTATAAAGAAACTTCTACTTCTTCAAGACAACATCAACCACTCTGTACCATCCAAACCAAAATTCCTAAAATCTGCTCAACAGGTGGCAGCGGATAATCGGTCAAATCAATGGTTACAGTTTGTTCTTCTAGTTTGAGAAACCGCCAAACTGTACCACTGGTAATTGTACCGTAAATAGTTGAAATCGATTGTTGCTTTTGTTGATTAAACCGTTGAGCTGCTACCATTTCTGCTAAACATTCTCCAATAGCTGGTTTGAGTTCTTCTTTCTTTGCTTCAACAAAAACCACTGCGGGAGCTTTAATAAATAATTGCTCTGGAGAACGACTAATTAGAAAATCGACATAACCAGTTAAATCAACTTCTGGTTGTACCACAAACTCTTCACCAGAAAAAACACTAATTTGTTTTTTGAGTTGACGTTTAACTTCTAATAATACTGGATTAATAATCCGTTCTTAGAAACCTACGATAATCTATATAAATCTATGATTATCTGTTCTATTCTTGCTTCTACCTGGCAACGTCGGCGTTATCCAGTCCACAAGCTGACACGGACGAACTGCCCGCCATCGCTAAATTTAATGCTGCATTCAAATCTCGCTCACAGCTAAAATTGCAGTGTTCGCAATTGAAAACACGCTCTGATAACAACAAAGATTCTTTAACACTTCCACACCTACTGCAGGTTTTAGAACTAGGAAACCATCTATCAACAATGATTAACTTAGAACGGTATAGCTCACACTTGTACTCTAACTGTCTACGAAACTCATAAAAACCCATAGATCCAACAGCCTTAGCTAACTTGTGATTTGCCATCATTCCTGATACATTAAGGTCTTCTATTACTATCTGGCTGTGGTTTTTAGCCAAGTAAGTTGTCAATTTATGCAATGTATCTTTACGGATGTTAGCTATTTTACTGTGTAGTCTAGCTATTTTTAGCTGTGCTTTTTTCCAGTTATTAGATAACTTGGTTTTATGTCTGTTTAAGTATTGCAATCTAGAAAGTTTAGCAACTAAATTTTTGTAGGATTTAGCACCTTCAAAAACCTCCCCAGTTGATAATGTTGCTAAAGCTTTCACTCCTAAATCTACACCAACAACATCTACTAACTTATGTGTAATTTGAGGTTCTTTCTCTATCTTGAAACTAACAAACCATCTATTAGCTTTTTTGCTAATAGTTACAGACTTTGGAATAACATTGTCTGGCAATATTTCAAAAGTTTTTACCCAACCAATTCGAGGTAACTTTATACGATTAAAATCTACTGATATAGAACCATCTAAAGTGAAACTATCATCTCTACCTTTTTTCTTGAATTGAGGTTGTCCTGAGACTTTGCTAAAACAACGCTTCCAAGCAACGGATAAATGCCTCAAAGCATATTGAGGAGCTGTTTTAGATACTTCATAATACCAACAGTTATTAGGTTTAACCATTGCTACTAAAAGTTTATGTAAGCCAATTGCAGTCGGAAACTTAAGTTTACTACCAGGATTATTAGAATTATGATTAAGGATGTTTCTAGTTAGCCATAATCCCCAATTCCAGGCGTGACGGGCTACACCAACGTGTTTAGCTAGTAAGGTTCTTTGCTGATTATTCGGATGTAGTTCAGTTTTAAATCCAAGTAACATAAAACAGATAATCCCAGATTTTTATAGATAATACCAGATTTTAGCCAACAGTTACAAGCCCTTCAGAACGAGCTTTTTCGCTACTGACTGCGATTGCCCAAGGTACTGTTTCTTTAAGCGTATCTTTGAGCAAAGCAGTCGGATTAATTGGGGAAACTTTCGGCAAAAAGGAAGCACCTTCGATGATAGTAAGTTGAAAATCTTCTACGGCTTTACTGAGCGTAAATTTACTATAAGGCATAAATTTTTTCTCACCTTCATTATTTTTAGATTCTAGGCAACAGGGAAGAGGGAAAAGAGATTAATTTTCAACTATACCTGACCATCTTAAAATACGCTGTAATTTTTGGAGTTTGACAAGCATTTTTCTTTCCTTACAAAAACCAATTAAGTTGGGTTTCGTGCCTCAACCCAACCTACATCTATTGCACTATTTTTGATGTGTTAATCTAGTAGACTTTATTATTACAAAATACAACATACCATTGATAATGTAATTTGTAACAACTCAACTAAAATTTCCCAAAACAAAACTTATCTGATTTGGAAATTATCCTCAGTTATAGTAGGATCACCTTCCAGGAGAGCAAACTGATTTATATTACCATTAGCATTGTAAAATAGTTCCCCTGATGCTTCATTATAGATAATGAAAACATCAGAATTATTGACCGCATCATCGCTGTCAACTATTTCAAAATCACTATCATCACTGAAACCTATTCCACTATCGCTGTTAAGAACAGCAAAAGTTCTCTTATCCAGTAATATTAAATCTCCTTGGTTTCCATCTTCGTCTGGTCTCAAGTCTGACTGGAAATCTGTAATATTATCTACACCAATATCATCTGAATTGAAAGCCGCATTAGTATTAAAGATAAAGCGATCGATACTCGCACCACCTTCCAAAGTATCATTTCCACTACCACCATTAAGGCGATCGCGACCTTGACCACCTCTGAGAATATCGTCACCATCTCCACCCAAAAGGATATCAGAACCAAGACGACCTTCTAAAACATCATTACCATCTTTACCTAATAAAGTGTCATTACCCAAAACACCAATAATTTGGTCATTTTCATCTGTACCAACAAGGCGATCGTCGCCTTGAGTACCCATACTTGCAACCCTCAAACTTACAGAGTCAAAAGTTACCGATCTACCTTCACTTTCATTGAGGTTTACCAAACGGATGCCCAAGTTTTCTTCCAAGGCAGCATCATTTACACTGGAGCGATAAGTAACAGTTGCAGTCTCAAACTCTCCTTCTGAAATAGATAGAGAATTATCATCTACTGCCAAGACTTCATCTCCTGCCAATAGTTGGACTTGATAACCAGGAAAACCGTTTAGTTCAAAACTAGCTTGTAATGTTTGCAGAGTGAAAGCTTGAGGATTTCCTACTTCTACCTGTAAGGTGTATTTTTTACCAGCTTCTAGCACTGTATTGAGAGGCTGAAATATTCCTACTCGACCTTCACCTGCTTGCAAACCACTGTCCGCAAATGCGATATTATTTCCTTCTGGAACGCCATCATCTGGATGAGGTGTATTACCTGCTCCTGTTGCTGGATTAAATATACCCACAAGTGGAGCATCGAATGCTGGGAGTTCTGCATCTGCGAAACTTTCAACTAGACCATCTGGATCGTATACTTCCCAATTGGGAATTGGTGGGTCAATATTTAAACCTAGTCTATTTAGTTGGTCGGTAAATTGGTCGTCTTCAAGTTCTGGCGTTTCAAACCCTGAATTCAATAATTCTTCTTCCATAACTTTTCTTGTTTATTCTAAATTTTGGTTTTCAGCATTATAGCTTAAGTTAACTTAGAGTTAATATTTTTTTGGTATAAATAAATAGTATGAAAATATTATAGATAATTGTTTATACTATAAATCAATTATTTATCTTAACGTCTGCAATAATCACTTTTGCACTTTTATGTTCTGGTAACGGCGCCATAATTTCCAAAGTATTATTTTCAAATGAGTAATAAGTAATAAGTAAAATCAAGCCCGTTGATGTTAGTTTAAAGTCTCTTCATTCATGAAGAAAAATTCAAAAAATGATAATTTTTTTGAACTCTATGATTTCAGGCAGAGGAATTACTTATTATTTATTACTCATTACTCATTACTCATTACTCATTACTTGTGAAATCCCCGGTTTCTCATAGCATTCTAAACAAAAAATTAACTCAACCAAACTAATCCACTTAAAGTCAGAATTATCAATACTAAAGCTACCCAAACAAATTGATTATCTTTCGTGTTAACCTTGCTTGGATCGACAACTTCTAACTGAGGAATTTTTGGCTTCGGTGGAGGAGACTTAACTTGGGAAACTAAACCACTACCCCTGCGATCTTTGGCATCACTTTCAGATATTTCCCCCAAGTCAGGAATTTTTGTCACCCATTCTGGTCGGGTTCTCAGTACAGGTGCTTCCAGAATAGCTAATATACGTTTTGCTTGTTGTCTGGTTTGTAAATAAGAATGATGAATGAGTTTTTTACAAAGGGCAGTAGCTTCTTGAACTTTGCCTGCCGCTTGATATGCTGTCACTAGCCAGATTTGTGTTTCTCCTCCTAAGCGAGAATTAGGATTAATATTTTCCAGGGCAGTTTCTAAATGCTGTAATGATTTACTATATTGACCGCGTTCAAAGGCGTGTTTGCCAGCTTTATATTCAGTTTCAAATAATTCTAGGTTTTCTGAACTCACAATCTGCTATAGTTATTAAATTTATCGTTATCAGGACTTACGCAAATAAACTCAGAAACCAGGTTTTTTCTTAGATATTTATTGCCAAAACAACGATTTATCCTAAAAACCCGGTTTCTTTGCGTAAGTCCTAGTTATTAAAAAAATGATCGCCCTGTAGGGACTAACCATGGTTAATCCTTACTTTGTGGTCTACCTACATGAAAACCCCTGTAAAATTAAGCAAATGCAGAATAGCCCAAGTTTAGAGGGACATCTTGCCAACGCCCTTGACCTACTGCTTGATTTGCTTCTGTAAGACTAATATCTCCAGTATATAAAGCACGACCAACAATTGCACCTTCAACACCAATAGGTTCTAATCCTAGTAAGCTTAACAGATCCGTAATTGAACTAACACCACCAGAAGCAATCACTGGAATATTGACTGCAGTCGCTAACTCCCTTAAGGCTTCTATATTTGGGCCTTTGAGAGTGCCATCCCGGTGAATATCAGTGTAGACGATCGCTGCAACTTTAAATTTGGCCATTTGACGCGCTAGGTCAGTTGCTAATACTTCTGAAGTTTCTAACCAACCTTTAGTGGCAACCTTACCATCTCTGGCATCAATACCAACAATAATTTGACCAGGAAACTCCTGGCAAAGGTTGGAAACTAACTGAGGTCGCTCTAGAGCAACAGTACCTAAAATCGCCTGCTCCACCCCAAGAGCAAGCACACTGGCAACTGTGGCATAATTGCGTAATCCGCCACCTATTTGTACTGGTACATCTACTGCTTTGACGATCGCTTCAATAGTCTTTTGATTAACTGGTTGTCCTGCTTTTGCACCGTCTAAGTCTACTAAGTGTAGCTTAGTTGCTCCTTCGTCTACCCATCTTTTCGCTACATCAACTGGGTTATCATTGAAAACTTGCGTTTGCTTATAATCTCCTTGATACAACCTTACACAACGTCCACCTAATATGTCGATCGCGGGAATTATATTCATAGAATCTATTTTTTGTATACAACACTACTAACTTTGTTAACAGTTACACCCACTATTAACATGATACATAATTGCACCAGAAAGTCCTGACCATAAAGGAGTTTTTACTCCTGCTAACCTCAGAGCTTCTGCAGTCCAATCATTACAAGCTCTTAAAATTGAATAACTACCTTTTGCGGCATAAAAACCAACTCTATAATTAGGGTCTATGGTCAGACTTCTTCTATTACCTTGGGCATCAAATTGGAAAGAATCATTGATAAATTCCATTAGCCTCTGGTAATTAGATTTAGTAATTATAACACATTTAATTTGATATTGTTGAGGAATATTTTGATAAGCTAATATCCTGATTGTAGAAGGTGTTGGCAGGAATAGGGCCTTAAAAGTTGTTGTAATTTGCAATGATGTCCCAGTATAAGTTTCTAGAAAATAAGCTCGATCACCAAGGCCAAAAGCTAGATAATTTATTGAAACTGATGGATTAGCTATTAATTTTAAGTTTAAATGTTGCTCCCAATCCCAAATTTTAGTTTTGACTGGAACTAAAATATCTGTATGGATACCTGTATTGTAAATGTATATGGGTATACCATTTTTTCGGAAGTTTAAATCACAAGAATTATTACCCAAATTCCTCGGAGTAAAGTAACCAATATTTAAGCAAATAACTATAGAGAAAATAAATATTAATAAAAGTTTAGTAAATTTATTTTTTAGCATAAAAAATTATGATTTA
Source organism: Okeania sp. SIO3I5 (assembly GCF_010672085.1). GTDB lineage: Bacteria > Cyanobacteriota > Cyanobacteriia > Cyanobacteriales > Microcoleaceae > Trichodesmium. The sequence continues at coordinate 12,818 of NZ_JAAHHT010000082.1, read as the reverse complement.
TTGATAGGGATCGTCATTTCAGTTATCAGTTATCAGTTATCAGTCATCAGTATCTATGACTAAATATAGAGGCTTAAAATACTCAAGTTTCTTCTTTTCATTCCCTATCCAAGGGGAGGCTTAAAACCTGATTTTTTTGATTAATATAAACTGCTATGATGATTGGTTAATATTTTGAATTTAAACTACATTTTCCAAAAAATATAAACCTCAAAATTAATGAGTTTAATTATTCTGTTGAATTATGCAAAAGTAATTGAATTTTGACTCTCTCTTAAACTCTACAGGGTTTTTCTGGATGCAGCAGCACTCCTCCTAAAATTAAATTGATTGCTTCTTGAGTTTGTTTTTCAATCATTTTTTTACTTAAAAGTTGCCGTTCTGGCTGGAAATAATTTAGATTTTCCTGGGCATCAAAATAGAACACACATATCCCCAAAATGTTAATAGCTGTTAAAAAGGGATCTAGCTCCCGGAAACTTCCTTCTCCTATTCCCCGTTCTAGAATATTTACTAAACAGACAAAACTTTCTTGCCAACCACTTAATTTACCATATTTACCCTGATTTTGAATTGCTTCGTGAAACCATAGTCTCCCTCTGTGAGGATGAGATACTTCGTAGGCGATCGCTCTCTCTACTAGCATTTTCAATCCTACTTCTGCTGATAACTTTTCTAGTTGCGACGGATGAATCATTTGATTCAGTTCTCTCACCAGTCGTTGAAAAACTTCCTGATATAAACCCTCTTTACTGTTGAAGTAATAGTAAATCATGGCCTTTGTCACTCCTGTACGATCCGCGATCGCATCTATTCTCGCCCCAGCTAAACCAGACTTAGCAAATTCTTCTTCAGCAGCATCTAAAATTTCTGCTTTTGTTGCTTCTCGATCGCGCAATTTTCGTTTCTTGGATGGCAATGATTTTTCTTTGGCTGGATGGTTCACAATTATACAGACTCCCAACAAATTTACTGGCTTGAACTGAAAAGGCCAAGCTTTCCACTCTTAGCTATGGCCAACACTTGGCCTTAACCTATTAATATTAGCATTTGCTTCGTTAACTCTTGACAAAGCCAATTTAATAGCTTTATAGTAATTACTAACTAAATATTTAGTTAGTAAAAAATAGTTAGGAGTAACAAATGGCACATATAGATATACCATCTAACTTCCCTGGCATCATGGGTTTAATGAAATATCGACCAGATACAGGCAAACTGCTGCTAGAATTGAGCGAGACCTTATTGAGAGGAGAATCACCCCTATTATTAGAAGAGCGGGAACTAATAGCTGCTTATGTATCCCAGCGGAACGAATGCAATTTTTGCGCAGGTGTTCATGGAGCGGTAGCTAAACAACTGTTTAAAAACAAAAGTAATGTAGTTGATACAATTTACCAAAATCTTGAGAGTGCAAGTATCACAGATAAACTCAAGGCGCTACTAAAAATAGCAGCAAAAGTGCGACTTGATGGTAAACAAGTTTCTGAGGATGATATTCAACAAGCAAAAAATTTAGGTGCAACAGATAGGGAAATTCACGATACAGTATTAATTGCAGCAGCTTTTTGTATGTTTAATCGTTATGTAGATGGTTTAGCAACAACTACACCAAAGGAGTCTGGTGCTTACGAACAAATGGCTTGTCACATAGTAGAATCTGGTTATGCAGGATCTAAGGAATTATTATTTGGGTAGACATCTCCAGAAAAGAGGGAGTAATGAGTAATGAGTAATGAGTAATGAGTAATGAGTAATGAGTAATGAGTAATGAGTAATGAGTAATGCGGGTAATGAGTAATGAGTAATGAGTAATGAGTAATGAGTAATGAGTAGGCGGAAAGAATTGAGGATTTATACTTGATAATTGATTTTATTTTTGATTTTTGGAGATGTCTAATAGTCAGGACTTACGCAGAACTGCCATATCTAGTAGGGGCGAATGGCATTCGCCCTCTGCGGATAGCGTATTGTCTAAGAATTTGCGTAAGTCCTGGTATAGTTATTACCAGCCACCGCCATCACCACCGCCATCACTGCCACCACCACCAAAACTGCCACCACTAGAGCTGCAACCATCAGAACTGTCACTACTATAATCTCCAGAGCTACTCAAGTAACCACCCTTTTTATAAAACGGCCATATCAACAAGATACCAATGAAGGTACCGATGGAAATATATAAGAGGAATGGAGTTTGATATGAGTAAAATACCATTATAATTCCATAGAAAATAGTTTGAAAGTACCCGAACATCAATACTAACAAAATACCGATGAAGATACCTATAAAAATATTTGTGACGGGACCTTTAACTAGCTGATGTTTCTCTGTTTTCAGGGATGTTACTAATTCTTTTGTACCTGCAACCACACCACTTTCAAAATTTCCTGACTTAAATTCCGGGATAATTTTGGTGTCGATAATATTACTAACCTTAGCATTTGGTAAAGTTTGCTGTATTCCCTTACCCGTTTCAATTTCCACACGGCGATCGCCTACAGAAACTAAAAACAAAACCCCATTATTTCGACCTTTTTTTCCAATTCCCCAATAATTAAACAACTTAGTTGCAAATGCTTTGGGAGTTGCTGCGGGTTGAGTTTCTGGGACAGTCACAACAGCAATTTCGGAGCCATTTTTGGCTTCTAAGTTGGAAATCATTTGGTTAAGTTGAGTTTCTGTATTTGGACTGAGAATTTCAGCCATATCTGTCACCCAACCATAATAGTCTTGTCGGGGATTTGGTATTTCTTGTACGGTTAGAGCAAAACTGGGCAAAGGATGTATTAGCCAAATTTGGACTAGAAAAATTATTGGCAAGGTACATCTCAAGATAATTAAAGGAAAATTCATAATTTCTACCTCTTGGAGAAACAAAAAAATGTTCGCTATTAATTATTCAGGTGCAGTCGATTAATTTATGATTTTGCTCAGTGGCCATACAGCAGCGATCGGTTATAGCAAAAGGCAGAAGGCATCCCCCCTACCCCCCTTTGAAAGGGGGGAGGCAGAAGGAAAAATATGGCGTTGTCGAAGTTTTAGGCTTTTGATGCGTCCTAACCTTTGCTGGGACTGCTATAGATAAAATCCGCTAGCAATGGAAGTGTTATAAGAAACCGGGTTTGTGGGAGGTAGATGTTATAGACTGGGGCATTTAAAACTTTCCCCGGTTTCTGGCGGTATTAGATGAAACTTGAAATCCAATTTCCTTTTTTATCTCTTTTAAACAGGAAGCTTGAGACCTTATTTCTTGGTCAAAAAGTAAAATAATTATTATTAAAGATTAAGATATAACGATTTTCACTCACTAATAATTAAAGCATTTATAAAAATAATTTTATACCAATTTCATTAACTTAGACTACACTACTTATCGGATATTGAAACGTAAAACAGTTTCTTGAAATTACTTTAGCATCAAAGTTTTGAGCCTATAAAATCATAATGCATGACTTTTTACTTTTGACTTCCGTAGTTAGCTTGCTATTTTAGCATAGTTCCTATTTCTCACTCTCTGCTTAACTTCAAATATCCGGTCCAGTCCAGTTAATTCTAGACAATATTTCACTGGATCATTCAAATTCATTAGATATAGTTTACAACCATTACTGTTAGCTATACGACGCAATGCTACTAGGGTGATTAATCCATGATTATTAATAGAATCTATAGTGGCGAGATCTATTACACAGCAATGTTCCGATCTACTAGCTAGAGTTTTTTGCAATTTTTTCTGTATTAGAGAACTATTTTGTTCATTAAAAGCACCTGCCGGACGAATTAATAAAGCCATGGTTTTTTCCTGATTTACTAATTTGAGATACAAGATTATTGTATGGTATTACCATTGACTTCCTCAGTGACTTCTTTCGCTGTAATTCGTGATAATACGGATCTTTAGTGGTGATAATATGGATCTTTAGTAGTGATATTCTGATTGAAGAACTAATGATCTAGATCACGAGAACCGCTATGTATAATTTTTGGTTAAAATCTACGAACTAAATTTTTCAGGACTTAGGCAGAACCACCATATATAGTAGAGGGCGAATGCCATTCGCCCCTACAGGTGGTGTATATTTTCATATTTTGCGTAAGTCCTGTTTTAGTTAAAATCTACGAACTAAATTTTTGAGAGTAGCTTCCATAATGTCTGTAGTTTGAGCTGCAACTGTATAGACTAGAGCTTCTCGGTAAACTCGTTGCGCTGCATAATTTTTGTGATTTGCTGCTCCACTGGCAACAGTAACAACAGCAGCAGCACAGCGTTGGGCTAAATTATATGTATCAGGACTTACGCAGAACCACCATATATAATATAGTAGAGGGCGAATGCCATTCGCCCCTACAAAAGGCATTACATAAGGTGTGCTGGTGCGTTACGCTAGCGCTTTTCATGTCGCGGAGCGAAACACACCCTACCAATAGCGTTCATGCGTAAGTCCTAAAGGTGTATGATTTCGTATTTTGCGTAAGTCCTGTGTATAACTTTTAGTTAAAATCTGCGAACTAAATTTTTGAGAGTAGCTTCCATAATGTCTGTAGTTTGAGCTGCAACTGTATAGACTAGAGCTTCTCGGTAAACTCGTTGCGCTGCATGATTTTTGTGATTCGCTGCTCCACTGGCAACAGTAACAGCAGCAGCAGCACAGCGTTGAGCTAAATTAATAGCTGTTGCTCTGAGGTGGAGTTTGGTGTCAAAATCTGTATCGGGATTTTTATTAGCTAGTTCTATAGAATTTCGACATCGCTCGATTTCTGCTGTCAGAGAATGTATAGCATCTGTAATAAAAGCTTGAGATTTCTTGTTGGAAACTTCTGTCATAATATCTATTCCTGCCAAAGCACATCCTAAAGCAAAAGCAGTAAAGCGTAATATTTTTTTTCTGTCGTTTTCTTGAACCCAATTTGCAGGTTTAATAGAAATTAAGCGTTCATTAGGTAAAAACCAATTTTTGACTGTAGCACTAACAGTATTAGTTGAATTAATAGCGCACAAAGGCATAATTTCTGAGAAAGTAATATTGCCGTTTGATTGATTAGTTTCAAAGAAAGGCATCATCCCAAAAATTGCTCTGTTATCTGGTAATTTTGCTGCGATAATAAACTCTTGAAATATACCCCATCCACTTATCCAAGGCACAGTTCCTTCTATATAATATCCACCTGCAGTCGGGAAAGCTTTAATAGGTGTTTCCCCAGAACGTCGAAGTTGAGAAAAGCCTACTCCTAATAAGATTTTGCCGTGGCTCAAATGGGGTAAATATTGTTGTTGTAGTGTATAATTATGACTTGATGCTAATATTGCTGCTGCACTTTGATGTTGGGTTTGGAGAAAAGATAATGCTCCAGAATATCTGGCTACAAGTAATTGATAATTCCAAAAATCTTGTTGGTTTAATTCTAAACCTCCCCACTTTTGCGGAATTTGTAGTGCTAATAAACCTGATTTTCCTAGACTCATTAAAGCCTTTTTTAGTTCTGTTTGGTTACTATCAATTTCGTTGGCTACGGGAACAACTGAATTTTGTAAAATTGAATAGGTAATTTGTTCTATATTTTGGGTTGTTTCTGGATTTTTAGGGGGGAGTGATATGGTCATTTTAGTTATTAGTTATGATTTATCAGTAAAATTATATAGCAATTATAAATGACTTATCAAGAAAACTGTAGGGGTTTGGTCTCCAAACCCATTATTCATAGATAAATATTCCAGAATTTATCAAAAAAAAATCGTAGGGGTTTGGTCTCCAAATCCATTATTCATAGATAAATACTCCATGATTTATGAAAAAAAAACCGTAGGGGTTTGGTCTCCAAATCCATTACTCATAGATAAATATTCCAGAATTTATCACAAAAAAATCGTAGGGGTTTGGTCTCCAAATCCATTACTCATAGATAAATATTCCAGAATTTATGAAAAAAAAACCGTAGGGGTTTGGTCTCCAAACCGATTATTCATAGATAAATATTCCAGAATTTATGAAAAAAAAATCGTAGGGGGTTTGGTCTCCAAATCCATTACTCATAGATAAATATTCCAGAATTTATCAAAAAAAAATCGTAGGGGTTTGGTCTCCAAATCCATTACTCATAGATAAATATTCCAGAATTTATCACAAAAAAAATCGTAGGGGTTTGGTCTCCAAATCCATTACTCATAGATAAATATTCCAGAACTTATCACAAAAAAATCGTAGGGGTTTGGTCTCCAAACCGATTATTCATAGATAAATATTCCATGATTTATGAAAAAAAAATCGTAGGGGTTTGGTCTCCAAATCCATTACTCATAGATAAATATTCTAGAATTTATGAAAAAAAAATCGTAGGGGTTTGGTCTCCAAATCCATTACTCATAGATAAATATTCCAGAATTTATCACAAAAAAATCGTAGGGGTTTGGTCTCCAAATCCATTACTCATAGATAAATATTCCAGAATTTATCACAAAAAAATCGTAGGGGTTTGGTCTCCAAATCCATTACTCATAGATAAATATTCCAGAATTTATCACAAAAAAATCGTAGGGGTTTGGTCTCCAAACCCATTACTCATAGATAAATATTCCAGAATTTATCACAAAAAAATCGTAGGGGTTTGGTCTCCAAACCCAATCTAGGATTTGGAAATTAAACCCCTAGGATAAAATGTTATAACCTATTGAGGATTGCTATAGCTGTAAATATAAGAGCTAAATAAATGTTATTTTTTAGTCAAACTGTAAATATAGCAATATGAAATGATTGGTGAAAAAAACCTGTAGGGGTTTGGTTAACAAATCCCATTTTGGCTTGGGTTTGGAGACCAAACCCCTACCATAAAATGTTATTTTTTGTTCAAACTATCAATATTTGGAGGTTAATTTAGAGGATGATTTATTATCAAAAGTTGTTAGAAAAGTTAAATACTTCTAAGACTCTATCAAAGGAGGATACTTTAGATATTTTATTAACTAGAGATGCTCTGAATAAGACATTATCAAATAAAGTTAAACCTTCTATTTATGAAATATTGAAACTTGAAGAATTAGACGGTCAACTAAAACAGAATGCCGAGAAATTGATTCAAGATTTTGATTTAGCTGAATATCGAAAAAATTTCCCTAAATCTCCCGATACTTGGTGGTGGTATTTGGATATTTATGTTCAGGAAAAGGCGAGAGAATCTCACCCTTGGAATCGTTTTGACTGGTTAATTAGAGTTATCAGACTTATAGTTTGGACGGGAAATTTAGCTGTTTTAGGAACCTTGGTTAGTCTTTTTCTGAGTAGTGGTTCGGGGTTAGGGGGTGCAGTAACTATTGCTATTCCTAGTATTTTATCTTTGCTGCAAGCTCAAAGTGAGTTAACGGAAACGGGAAAAAAAGGGTTTGATAAAGTTTTAGAGAAAGTCAAAATTCCTCAACATTTTCACGAGGAGGCAAAGCTTGGTTCGAGTTTATTAATGACTGGATTGTTATTAGGAATTTGGTTGAATTTGCCATCTATTTCTAATGGCTACAAATTGGCAGGTCAAAAATTACAAGACCAAGAAAAATTAGCTTCGGCAGAGGAGAAATATTTACAAGCAATTAAGTTAGATGCTGATAATTTAGATGCTCGTTATAAGTTGGCAATTATTTATGAAGAATTACAGGATTTTGACAATGCCAAGAAACAATACATAATTGCGGCTAAAGGTGGATTTTTGGATGCCTATAATAATCTTGCTTATTGGTATATTCGGGAAAATAAGAATCAGGAAGGGATAGATTTGCTGAATCAAGGTGTGCAGCTTTTAGAGGAAAAAGAACAGAATTTTGAGCAGTTAACGGATGTGGAAAAGTTGAATTTCCAGACTCAAAAATATGGCATATATAAAAATTTAGGGTGGGCAAGATTTAATCAAGAGCGATATGATGATGCTAATTTCCATCTTCGAGCTGCAATGAACATTGCTAAAAATCCTAAATATCAAAAATATATCCGAAATCCAGGGGCAGCTTTTTGCATCTATAGTCAGGTTTTGTTAAAGACAGATAAATCATCTTCTGAAGTGAAAGAAAATTGGCTACAATGCTATAAATTGATCAAATCTCGTCTAGCTCCGGGTGAGGATATTAATTCTGAAGAGTATGAATGGTTATATGAAGCTGAACAACAATTGAAGAAATAGGAGTCAGGAGTCAGGATTCAGGAGTTAGGAGTTAGGAGTTAGGAGTTAGGAGTCAGGAGGAGTGAGGAATTTCGAGGAGGCAGGAGGAAGAATTATCCCTTGATTTTTCTGCCTTATGCAACCAAAATCCTTACTTTCTACAGCTCTAAGGAGCGAAAACCTTGTACTTTTTCAGTACCTAAAAAGGCTATAACCTTGATCTGGCAATTCTTTGAGATTTAATCAGCAAGCCCTAAATAGATCGGGATTTACGTAAAATGTCAAATTATAAACCACCTGTAGGGGCGAATGGCATTCGCCCCCCTACAAATAGGGTGTTATCTAATAATTTGCGTAAGTCCTGTAGATAATAGTAAAGATTAAACAATACAAATAATGGTAAATTCTATGTTGAATTGGAAAAGGACAATTCAGGCGACATTAACTTTAATAATTATAGGATGGGCAACGCCTGTTTTAAGTAGTCCCATTCATCTGCTGATTAATTTTTTGGGGAATGTCCAAGTCAAAAAGACACAATGGAAGGATTTTATTCAAGCTGAGTCTGGTATTACTCTCAGTGGTGAGGATCAAGTTATGCTGGGAAATAATGCTTCGGTAACGGTTTATTGTAGCGATCGCAATCAATGGAAAGTGGAGCAACCAGGGACATATCTTGTTTCTCAGGGATGTCCTGAAGGGGAGGGGGTTATTAGATTGTGTCCAAAGTGTAATAACCCGACAATCCGTGTCCCTGGTTTAAGAGAAGAAAAGCTAAAGGAATTGCCCTATCTAATTAGTCCTCGCTATACTAAGGTTTTCAATGACTCATTAACTATTCGCTGGAATGAAGTTCCTGGGGCAACTAATTATAAAGTTAAAGTGGAAGGTTTAGAAGGAGAGTGGGAAGGAGAAACGAAGGAAAACCAAATTGTTTATGATGGGGAGTTGGAGCTTGGGTATTCGCATAACGTTACAGTATCTGCTGATAGTGGGGTTGCTTTTACGGACGAATATATTAATTATGACTATGGTTCGTTTCGTGTCTTAAAGGATGAGGAAGCAAAGGTTTTGCGGGAAAAAGTGGCGGATATTAAGCAGCAGGGATTAAGTCAGGAGCAAGAAGGGTTGATTTTAGCCTATTTTTACCGAGGGAATAGATTAAATTTTGAGGCTATTCAGGTGTTGAAAGGGTTAGTTAAATCTGGAAGTGAGACGGCAACGGTTTATCAGTTGTTGGGGGATACTTACCAACGAGTAGGATTAAATTTAATGGCGAAGGAGGTTGATCAGCAAGGTTTGGCGTTGAGTGTGGAGAAGGAGATGAGCGAAGTTAAGGTGATGATGCAATTGGGATTAGGGGTGGTGGAATATGTGTTAGGTAATAGGGATGAGGCGGCGGAGTTGTTGGGGAAAGCAAGAGTAAATTATTTGGTGTTAGGCAAGCGGCTAAATAAGGAAGATGAAGAACTAATAAATGCAGTTTTGGGGAGGGATTGATTATGAAAAAGAGTTTGATCGAGTTATCTATATCGTCTGTGGTTGCTCTTGTTGGGGTGACTGGTTTTTGGGTAGGGATGCCAGTGCCTATTGTGGAGCAAGCATTGTCTCAGGTTTCAGAGGAAGATGAGTTAGCTGAAGCAGAGAGATTATTTCAGCAGGTTGTTGAGTTGTATCAGCAAGGCAAGTATGCTGAAGCTATTTCCTTGGCAGAGAAAGTGTTAGCGATTCGCAAAAAGGTACTTGGAGACAACCACCCTGATGTAGCAGAGAGTATAAACAATCTGGCGGTACTTTACTTGTCACAAGGGAGATACACAGAAGCCGAACCTCTCTATCAAGAGTCCTTAGCTATTATGAAGGAAAAATTAGGAGATAATCACCCCAATGTGGCAACGAGTCTGAACAATCTGGCAGAACTTTACAGGTTACAAGGGAGATACACAGAAGCTGAACCCCTCTATCAAGAGTCCTTAGCTATTACAAAGGAAAAATTAGGAGATAATCACCCCTCTGTGGCAACGAGTCTGAACAATCTGGCGGCACTTTACTTGTTACAAGGGAGATACACAGAAGCCGAATCTCTCTATCAAGAGTCCTTAGCTATTATGAAGGAAAAATTAGGAGACAATCACCCTTCTGTGGCAACGAGTCTGAACAATCTGGCATTCCTTTACAGTTTACAAGGGAGATACACAGAAGCTGAACCCCTCTATCAAGAGTCTTTAGCTATCACAAAGGAACTATTAGGAGACAATCACCCTTCTGTGGCAACGAGTCTGAACAATCTGGCATTACTTTACAGGTTACAAGGGAGATACACGGAAGCCGAACCTCTCTTTCAACAGTCCTTAGCTATCATAAAGGAAAAATTAGGAGACAATCACCCCGATGTGGCAACAAGTCTGAACAATCTGGCAGTACTTTACAGGTTACAAGGGAGATACACGGAAGCCGAACCTCTCTATCAACAGTCCTTAGATATCAGACAGGAACAATTAGGAGACAATCACCCCGATGTGGCAAGGAGTCTGAACAATCTGGCATTACTTTACCAATCTCAAGGGAGATACACAGAAGCCGAACCTCTCTATCAACAGTCCTTAGCTATCATAAAGGAAAAATTAGGAGATAATCACCCCTCTGTGGCAACGAGTCTGAGCAATCTGGCAGGACTTTACAAATCTCAAGGGAGATACACAGAAGCCGAACCTCTCTATCAACAGTCCTTAGCTATCAGAAAGGAACAATTAGGAGATAATCACCCCTCTGTGGCAACGAGTCTGAACAATCTGGCAGGACTTTACTACTCACAAGGGAGATACACAGAAGTTGAACCTCTCTATCAAGAGTCCTTAGCTATCACAAAGGACAAATTAGGAGATAATCACCCCGATGTGGCAACAAGTCTGAACAATCTGGCATTCCTGTACACATCTCAAGGGAGATACATAGAAGCCGAACCCCTCTATCAACAATCCTTAGCTATCAGAAAGGAACAATTAGGAGATAATCACCCTGATGTGGCAACGAGTCTGAGCAATCTGGCAGGACTTTACAAATCTCAAGGGAGATACACAGAAGCGGAACCTCTCTATCAACAGTCCTTAGCTATCATAAAGGAAAAATTAGGAGACAATCACCTCGACGTGGCAATAATTCTGGAAAATCTGGCAGGACTTTACTACTCACAAGGCAAGACAACCGATGCTGTGAAAATTTTAAGCCAAGGACTTGCAGTAGCAGAACATAATTTGTCTCAAAACTTAGTGGCAGGTGATGAACTCCAGAAACAGGAGTACATGAAGAAAATTTCAAGAGGGGCTAATATAGCCATTTCTCTCAATCTCCAGTCTGCACTCAATAACTCAGAAGCAACTCGTCTAGCACTTAAAACTATCTTTGAGCGCAAAGGACGCATCCTGGATTTTCTCACAAACAGCCTACAAATTCTGCGCCAGCGTACTGATGACTCTGGCACTCAAAAATTCTTGAATCAACTCATCGCTAAACGCACTCAACTCTCTAACCTGATCTTCAAAAAGCTAGAAGATTTTCCTTCCCCCGAAGTTTACCGCGAACTACTCACAAACGTCGAAAAAGAAGTAAAAGAACTTGAAGGCAAACTGAGCGAGCGTAGTGCTGAGTTTGGCAATTTGTCTCAACCAATTACCATTGAAAAGATGCAACAACAAATTCCTGCGGATACTGCTTTAGTAGAATTAGTCCGCTATAAACCATTTAATCCTAAAGCACCCGAAAACGAACGCTTTGGCAAACCTCGCTATGCTGCTTATATTCTCTATCAAACAGGGGAACCCCAAGCCATCGACTTAGGAGAAGCAGAACCCATCGACAAAACAGTAGAAAAATTACGCAAATACCTCCGCAACTCCAACGTTCCTCTCGAACAACTCAAACGCTCTGCCAGAAAACTCGATCAAATGGTAATGCAGCCAGTACGCCAACTCCTCGGAGAAACCAAAACCATTCTCTTATCTCCCGATGCAGCTCTCAACCTCATCCCCTTTGAAGCATTAGTCGATGAGAACAACCAATATTTAGTCGAAAATTATCAAATTACCTATCTCACCTCTGGACGAGACTTGCTCAGACAAAACCTCCAAAATAACAGACAAACTCCCCTAGTCATCGCCAACCCCAAATATCAACAACAGGGAGAAAAAGTCGCCCTGGAAAATTACCGTTCCATAGACTTATCCGATTTCGTATTTCTACCCCTGGGAGGCACACAACTAGAAGCAGAAACCATCAGTCAACTATTCCCGGAAGCTCTAACTTTAACCAAAACCAAAGCCACAGAAAACGCCCTCAAACAAGTCAAAAATCCCGACTTCCTCCATATTGCCACTCATGGATTCTTTTTATCCAAACCTACATCAGAAAACTCAACCGATTTTGATAATCCCCTATTTCGTTCTGGTTTAGTATTTGCGGGAGTCGAAAAACAACAGAGTGGAGGAGATGATGGAGTTTTTACCGCTTACGAAGCCACCCTCTTAAATCTCGTCGGTACTCAATTAGTTGTGTTGTCCGCTTGCGATACAGGAATAGGAGATATTAGCGCCGGGGAAGGAATTTATGGATTACGTCGTGCTTTCGTGATTGCCGGCAGTGAAAGTCAAATGATTAGTCTGTGGAAAGTAGAAGATGA
>NZ_JAAHHT010000081.1 GCF_010672085.1 Okeania sp. SIO3I5 | reverse complement strand
CTCCTTTGACTCTTCCTTGAGCGAGTAAAACTAATAAACGTTGACGAGAGATACCTAATAAAATAGACGCTTGTTTAGTACCCATGATTCTTACCTCAACTCTTGGCCAATAGTAAAGTTTACTTTACTACTATAACATTTACAGGATTTAACCTAAAAACAAAGATAAACCAAATTATTGGTTTTGTCAACAAGAAAGTTTGGACTTAAAAGTATGATTGGTTAGGGTAGGAGTCAACTGAGATGGCCCAAAGCTGAAACCTTGAAGTCCCAAACCTGAACTTCCTTAAAAGATGTGGTTAGGGGTTCAAAGATTGTGTCATCCCGATCGATGATTTGATTTCCAGATTAACTAAAGCTAAATCTAAAACCAAGCAGCGCATGAAAAAAGCAGCTAATCGACTGAGGTCAAAAATTAGAAACCTGATAGATGAGTTGCACCACAAAGCAGCTTTATTTTTGGTGCCTCTTTCAGAGGAGCTTTCCTATCGGAATGCTGCGCAAACGCTATCAAAACTTTGATGTGATTTTACTCCCGAATGCATGAAGTTTCTCCGATGACAATCAAATCTAGCAGGAAACTCAGAAGTAAATCAGTGAGACAAATGTTGAACTGGGCACACTATAGGTTTGAGATTTTTTTAAAGCATAAAGCTGTTGAATACAACAAAGTCGTTGTAGATGTAAGTGAAGCCTACAAAGCGCAAAACCGTTAGCTGGACTGGTGAAATCCTCAACAATTTAGGTGGCAAAAAAGTTGTGACTGGCAATGATGGATTTTGCCTCGACCGCGACTTAAAGGTCCCGCGTGGAATCTTTATAAAAAGCGTGGTAGAGAAATTTTCTACCACATTGGGAGATACCCCCTCAGTAAGTTAATCTTACTTTGCATTGTTAACAATTGTTAGCAAAATAGTATCGGTTCTATACTTGAACCTTCCCACACGGACCATCACCCGATCTCCCAATCTCTAAATATTGATACTTTGAGGAATATTCTCTGGGAGCAGAAACTCGTAAGGCATCAAACGCTCAGGACTTTGATTCCTTTTATTAATAATAATCGTTGCTGCATTCAAATTTTCTTGAAATTTTGTCAAAGCCGCTTGTAATTCCTTATTTTCCGGGAAAGCAGATCCACGATACTTACCCAGTTGCGTATAGTGAACTGAACCAAGTAAGTAAAGTGTATTAATCTGACTTTGAGCTTGACTTAAGGAAGGTAGTCCCTGAATATAACTTTCCCGATCTTCAATATTAGTCGGTGGCATCAGATAACGAGCTAAAGGAAATGCCGGAACATACATCATGTCAGTTTTTTGGGGAAAATTAACTGCCGCGTGTTGCGCACTGCCAGTAAAAATAATCGTAGATACCGCTTTAACTAAATAATCTCTGGTTTTAATTTCTCCTTGACTATTTTCTCCAAAATTTTCTACTCGTCCTCCGTCTAAAGAAACCAAGGTAGCTCCCCAATTTTGTAAGTCTTTATCTGCCACAATGTCAGCATCGTTAGCATAGTAGATAGACAAATAATCATTAACCCAGGTATAAATAGCATCCCAAATTAATTTGCCATCATCTCGATAGGGGTATACAGGTAAAGTATCGGAATTGTTCACCCCGCGATTGACTAAGGTTTGAGGAAAATCAATGGCATTAAAGTTAAATAAATAACTCTGAGTTCCTTTTCCAGTTAAAGATGTATCAGCTCCAATAGTGCTAGCTAAGAGTGAATCTACTGTTCCTCCAGGAGCAACTAAAATCGCGTGGGGACCGTAATTAATCAAAACAGTTCCCTCAAAATGAGGAATCAGCAGATTTCTCAAAGGATGATGTTTTGGCAAACAATTGTAAGTCGGTACAATAAAAGGTTTAACCACTAAATGAGTTCTCCCTAAATGGGATATCAATTCGTGAAAATTAGAATCTGCCATTTGGAGAATATTTTTGGCAGTCATCCAAGGTTCTTGCTGACTATCAACATCTAGTGGTGTAAACAACACCCACTCCTTACTAATGGTAGTCTTTTGATAGCTAATAGCTACTGGAAATAAGGAACGAGAAGAAGACCCCTGTGCAGGAACGGCAAACAATGCTATTGGAGCCGAAATATACTTTTGTTGGGTAAGATCGTCGCTGATGAAATTGCCATTGGGTAAACCATCTAGTAATTTATAATCAGAAGCATAAAGTCAAGTCGCCCTTCTGCTAAAGCATTAGATAAAGAATCTGTGACTCCAAATTTTTTAGCGATCGCTGTATACTGTTCTGGAGTAATTGGTAAACGAAAATTCATTTGAGTAAATTGCTGTAAAACAAGCGGGTTTGGTCCAGCAACTTGTAAATAGGCAAAAATCAGGTCTTCGGTAAAACAATCGGAAATAGCAGGCTTTTTGATAATCTGGTACAACTTATTGTAGTCATCAAGAGTTAGAGATTCTGATTTCTCTATATCTTTTTCCTCATCTATTTTCGCAACGAACTTGATGATATTTTCTAGACGGTCAATAATAGATGTCTCATCAAAATCAACGGATTTTTTCTGTCGCTTAATTCCAAATAATTGAGTAATTGTATTATCAATTTTTTGCAAAGATTCTTGCACAAATTCCTCAGATTTGCTTTGCTTTTCTGCCAAAGCAGGAAAAGTTTTTTGTAAATTTGCTTCTAGTTTTTCAACTAAAGCTTGAAGACTTTCTTGAGTTTTCGGTTGACTAATATCACAGTCCAGAGATTCTACTTATCGACTAAGTTCAGCCCAATCATTCTGGGAATCAATTCCAGAATTTTCCTGCTTATCAAGATAGTTATTAATAACAATTATAATCAGGGAAAATAGGACTTTAAATATCCAGATAATACTCGGAAAAGCTCCCTCTGGTAAAATGGGGAATCCTAATAATTCTGGCACATTGGTGATTGCCAAGGGCGGTAGATAACTATAGTTATATTCATATGTTTTGCCTGGAAAAAAATCCTTTTGGCGATCTAAAGAGAGCAATGATGTAGCCATTTTGATTAGGGAATGGGAATTGTTGCGTTCGCTTTGAGTTATTGTTGATACCTCAGTTTTTATTGTTTATAGTTTTCTGGGATGGGTTATTTCAGTTATCAGTTATCAGTTATCAGTTAGCCTCATAAGGTCAGAACTGGGTTAACAGTTATCAGTACCTCTGCCTGTTTGCTCCGCATGACAAATGGAAACCATTGGGATTAAAATATTGAATAGAAATTTTTTTCATACCCTTAAAAGAACAGAAGTTTTGAGACTTTATTTTTTGGTCAAAAGATAGCTTGAACCAAAACTATAGCAGTCGAAGCAAAGGTTAGGACATCTCTAAATCCTGAAATCCTTTGACAGTTTACTATTCCCTATTCCCTATTCCCTATTCCCTAGCGCGGAGCGCTATAAAATTAATTTAGCTTAATCAACTTTATTTGACTTGTCGTCAAAAGTCAAGGCTTAGTTCTTACACAAAAAAAAGTTGGTTATCCCAGGATTTTTTCTAGTAAATTTTGCTTGATTCAGCTAGTTTTATGCAATGATTTAAGTCTGATTATTTATTTTATGGAGGTATATATTATAGTTCTCCAAAAATCCAAAATAAAATCTATTATCAGCCATAATATCAAATCCGGTTAAACAGTTATAGATTGCTTAACTCAGGAGGAGACAGGAGACAGGAGACAGGAGTCAGGAGGAGAAAGAATTGTAAAGATTTAGTAGTTATGAAGATAGGAAATTTTTTTTATGTTCAATTAAACGGATTTGATATAAATTATCAATTATTATTCCTATTTACTCTTTTCTGGAGGTATTTATTAGTAATACTTGTACAATTCGTATCTATAGTATTTAGGTCGAGAATCTAATCTAACATGAAGCCAAGCTACACCCCCACCCGCTGTACTAACCCAAAGCGGGTTATCTGAAATCTGTTGTTGCACGGTTTGTCCTAAAATTCGCCACAATGCCTGTTTTTGAGCATCAGGTCCATAGCGAATGAAGGCTGCTAAATGGGAATAAGCTGAAAACGGAGTTCCTCCAGGGGAAGCATTTGAATCTATTGGAGATGGAACCACAAGTATTGCGTTTTTACCTAAATTTTCAAAGACAACAATTCCATTGTTCACATCATTGGTTGTGAAATAATTTGCAAATGTGATTGTATCTGGGTTGCTTGCCAACTCTGGAGAATTTACCAGTACGAATTCAAATTGACGCTTGAGAGTATCTTTCGTAATGGGTGGTGTTTCCCAACGATATACTGAAAAGGGGGAGTCAGATAATAGTGAGATAAATAAGGAGCAGAAGTTTGAGTCAGACTGCCATAAATTTAAAACTTCACTGTATGGTATCGGTTTACCATTGTCAGTCACTGTGTATTTATGAACGTGACTTTCATTTAGAATTTCATGGGTAGCATCAAACATTAAATATCTCCAGAAAAGAGGGAATAGGGAATAGAAAATAGGGGGAAATAACTGATAATTTCTGTACGATAATTGATTTTGTTTTTGATTTTTTTCAGATGTCTATTTGTTAATTGAATCAGGACTTATCTCATGTCCGGTTGAATAGTTATAAATAATTAGGGAGGAGTCAGGAGACAGGAGACAGGAGACAGGAGAAAAGAATGTACCAGGAGAAAGAAGTGTTTTTATCACTAATTATCCGGACATGGTATTATGCAGAAAGCGGGTTTATTAAAAATTAGTGGTTTGAACAAATAATCAGAGAAATAAACCCGGTTTTCTCTTGACTTATTACCATTTTTTGAATTCAAAATTCACGCATTCAAAGTTCAAAAATTTTGGTTCATTCCTTAATTTCAATAATTGTTTAATTAAGAATTTAAGCCTTGTTCTTCAAAGAGTGAAAAAATCAAAAATATTTTCCTTATTTCAAGCCTCTGACTTTAGGCAGAGGTTATAATGCAAGAATTAATAATGCAAGAATTTTGAATTGATTTGACTCCTCAAACCCTATTTACTTTTTTGCCAATCTTCTAACGCTGCAATAACAAAGCTACTAGCAGGATGATTCAGGAATTGTTCAAAGGCAGCTACTCCACCAGATTTTATGGCACCCAATATTCTTTCTGCCTTTGTTTGATTATTATCAATTTGTGTAATTACTTCTTCAGCAATTTTCACTTTGCCTGGCATTGTATCTGACGGGTAAGTTTGATCAAGTTGCTCTAATAATTCTTGAATATCTTTTGCTGCTTTTGCTAAATTTTGTTCTTGAGATTCATAAATTGTACCAGCAATTTTTGCAGAGTCTTTAACTTCTCCTCCGCTACCAGCTAAACCAGTAATTTCTCCTTTGTTGGCAACTGCTCCATGAATTTCTTGAGCATGAATGTGGTCTCCACTACTTTCTGACATAATTAAATCTCCTTGACTACTATTATTTTCTATATTAACACTAGGGCGATTAACTGCCGCACTTAATACACCTTTATACCATTCAATATCTTTCTCTCTCTCTGCCAATACCGCTCGAAGTTGTTCTGCTGAAAGTGCTTTTAACTTGTTGTAAGTATCGAAATATTCTTTATCTAATACTGAATGATCGGCTTCTGGTGTAGTGTCAGCTCTAATCAATAATTTGTCATTATTTTCCCCTCGAACCTCCATAGAACGCATTTTTATTTCTACTTCTGGATGTTCTTTTTGTAGTTTCTCAAATGAATATGCAGCTATTCGGGGGTCTACTCCTTGATTATGATAAAGGTCTAAAGTATTCACTAAAGGTTTGAGAAATTCTGCAAATTCTCCTTCTGCAAAATTTTTATCTTCATCAGCAGGTTTTCGGCGCACACGCTCATCTAAACTTTCTTCAGGTGGAAGTTTGAGAAAGTCTGGTCGTTTGTCTGGAGGCAGACGCATATAAACATAATCGCATTTAATACCGTCTAGTTTAGTTGTGGTAGTTATCCCCCAGTCTTCAAGAAAAGCTCCGGTTAAAGTTGCTCCTGTGAGGTCAGCTTGATCTAAAAATGTTCCTACTAACTTGGCACGGGAGAGGTTTGCATCTTGAAGGTTGGCTGAGTTGAGATTCGCTTCTATGAAACTCGCATTAGTTAGGTTTGCTCCCTGGAGATTGATTCCTTGGAGGTTAAAGCGATCTAAGTTTATGTTTTCACCTTCCCCAGTTTTTACCAACTCTCTGATTTTAGGATCTTTTAGATAGGTTTCTCCTGGTCGTATGCGGTCTAGTTTTATAGTGTTTTTCCAAAGAGTACGGGTTATGTTAGCTCCTCTAAAATCTGTACTTTTGAGAGTAGCATAAGTGAAGTCAGTATCGGTTAAATTTGTATCTCTGAAAGAAGTTCCACATAAGGCAGCAAAGGCAATAGCTATGCTACGAATTAGAGCATATTTTTCATCTCCTTTAATTGCTCGATAGGCAATGGAAGCACTTAACAGTATTTGGAGTCCAGCGAGAGCAAAGGCTCCAGAAAGGAGGAAGGCTCCAGAGAGGACTAAGGTTTTGCCTAAGAATTCTGCAAAAGTGGCGGTAAAGGCTCCAGCAACAGCTAGTACCACGCCTGCAACAGAGGCCACAACTCCAGCAACGGCAAAAGCCCCAGCAACAGCTAACACCACGCCTGCAACAGAGACCACGGTAAAGAAAAAGGCTACCGCTCCAACTCCAGCGACTGCTATAGCAGGAAGTACCGTTGCAGCAGCAGCAGCTCTGTTTACTCCTTTAAAAATAATTGTCCCCCAAAATATGATAAATAGACCTAAAACTGTTAAGCCAAAAATATGCTCTTCTGGATTATTTGAGTTTTCCCATAAAAAGACTAAACTTAGTAAAGCAATAAGACCTGAAATTCCTGCCAAAACAAAAGCACCAGCCAGCAAAACTACCACCCAACGTTTCTGTAACCCTGCCTTAGCTCCACAAAACTTAGCCCCCGTTAGATTTGCCCCACGAAAATTAGTACCCCGAATATCAGCAAAACTGAAATCTGCATCAGACAAATCTTTTCCCTTAAAAGACACACCTCTAAGATTAGCTCCTTGGAAACTTCGTTCACCTTGTTGATATAGTTGCAATATTTCACGTTGACGCCGATTCATATTTTTTATTTATTCAAAAGGAAGTAGTAGTAACGCACCGAAACATTTGGGATAGACGGTGCATTACATTTCATCAACGCACCCTACCAGACCTACTAACAATTATTATATAAAATCTATTTGGTATCTTTTGAGGAACTTAAGATTTGGGACCTCTCAGTTGAGGTTAGGAAAATTTGACTACTCATCCCCTCTGCCGGAGTGCTTCAGAAAATGAATTGACTATTGCTCCATACGCAATAGAAGAAAAATTTGACTATCCACCACCTCCGGCTGGGTGCTTCAGAAAATGAATTTATTATTGCTCCATACGCAATAGTAAGACACGGAAATATTTGGGATAGACGGTGCGTTAATGAAATGTAACGCACCCTACTGGACCGTTTCAGCTAAAACTGTGCATTAGATTTTCTCCCTTGTCTGCCTTGTCTGCCTTGTCTGCCTTGTCTTCCTTGTCTTCCAATCAAAAAGTAATGCACCATTTAAGATGAAACAGTCCACTACAGAACTATTACTTCTAACTTCTGACTTCTAATTACGCTCCACCCCGTAACTTATCCAAAACACTCCGGTCTTGCAAAGTCGAAGTATCCCCCGCAATTTCCTGACCTGCTGCCAGAGAACGTAACAAGCGTCGCATAATCTTACCAGAGCGAGTCTTCGGTAAATCATCCGTAAACCGAATCTCTCCAGGACGAGCGATCGCTCCAATCTCCTGAACAACGTGCTGCTTCAACTCCTTCTCCAAAGCCTCATTAGCTTCCCGTTCGCCTTCCAAAGTCACAAACGCTACAATCTCTTCACCCTTAACCTCATCAGGTTTACCAACAACCGCAGCTTCCGCCACAGCAGGGTGAGACACCAACGCCGACTCAACTTCCATAGTACCCAAACGATGACCTGCCATATTAATCACATCATCAACACGCCCCATCACCCAAAAATAACCATCCTCGTCTTTATGGGCACCATCACCAGCAAAATAAATATATTCCCCATTTTTCGGGCGTATGTATTCCCAATAAGTACGACGGAAGCGATCATCATCACCATAAACAGTCCGCATCATTCCAGGCCAAGGATGCTTAACCACCAAATAACCACCATTATTACCATCCACTGCTTCTCCTTCCTGATCGACAATATCAGCAATAATGCCAGGGAAAGGCAAAGTCGCCGAACCAGGTTTAGTCGTAGTAGCACCAGGTAAAGGAGTAATCATAAATCCACCAGTTTCAGTTTGCCACCAAGTATCAACTATCGGACACTTACTGTTACCGATAATGCGATGATACCACATCCAAGCTTCCGGGTTTATCGGTTCTCCTACAGTTCCCAACAAACGTAGAGAAGTTAAATTTCTCGCATTAGGATGTTGTTCTCCCATTTTCATTAATGCTCGAATAGCAGTGGGAGCAGTGTAGAAAATAGTCACGCCATATTTTTCCACTACATCCCAGAGACAACCAGGATTAGACGCCCTCGGTGCCCCTTCATACATCAGGCTAGTCGCACCATTGGAAAGAGGACCGTAAACAATATAACTGTGCCCTGTAATCCAACCAACATCAGCAGTACACCAATATACATCCGTATCTTGCAGGTCAAACGCCCATTTATTGGTAACATGGGTATAAAGATTATAACCGCCTGTTGTGTGTACGACTCCTTTCGGTTTACCTGTTGTACCGCTTGTGTAAAGAATAAATAGCATATCCTCACTATCCATCGGTTCCGCCGGACATTCCCCAGAAACACCTTTTTGAAGTTCATGCCACCAATGATCGCGCCCTGGTTCCATCTGGATTTTTTGGGCAGTGCGTTTGACAACTAGAACATTTTCCACGGTAGGGGCACCTGCTATTAATGCTTTGTCTACTTGTTCTTTAAGAGGAACAATAGCATCTTTGCGCCAACCTCCATCAGCAGTCACCACTAATTTAGCCTCAGCATCGACAAGGCGGTTTTTGAGAGCATCAGCACTAAACCCACCAAATACAACCGTATGGGGGGCGCCAATTCTGGCACAAGCTAACATGGCGATCGCTGCTTCAGGAATCATGGGCATATAGATACCGACGCGATCGCCTTTTTTGACTCCCAATTGTTTAAATACATTTGCCATCTGGCAAACTTCTCGGTGCAGTTGGGCATAGGTGAGGGTACGAGAGTCTCCTGGTTCTCCTTCCCATATTAGGGCTGCTTTATTGCGTCGCCAAGTAGTTAAATGACGGTCTAGACAATTGTAAGAAATATTAATTTTACCATTAACAAACCATTTTGCAAAAGGTGGTTGCCAGTCGAGAACTTTGTCCCACTTTTGGAACCAGTCTAATTCTGTTTCAGCTAGTTCTGCCCAAAATCCTTCTGGGTTATTTCTGGCTTTTTCGTAAACTTCTTTATATTGTTCTATAGTTTTAATATGGGCTGTTTGGGAAAATTGGTCGGGTGGTTGGAAAAGACGTTTTTCTTCCAGGATTGATTCGATAGTTGATTCTGACATTTGTTTTCTGTATTTGTAGTTACTGCTAATAACTATTGTGAACCTAGATTGAACATCAGAATCTTTACTTTTTTTAAAAAGTTAAGATTTTCGGTTGTGCATCAATAAAGTGTAGGAAACGCCCTAGTATGCCTGGCCAATATAATCTAAAAGCACTGATATATCAACGTTTAAGGCACTTATAGAGCGAAAAAAGTGCAAATTTTTTAGCCTTTAAGACTAAAAAGTTAGGACGGGTAGCAGACACTTTCCAATAAAGATACAAGTACAATTATTCCTCCTACTTCCCACACTTCCCACACTTCCCACACTTCCCACACTTCCTTGAGGCACTACCAGATTTTCTAGGGTCAAAACTTTAATCATACAGTAATTTCCGGAAATTATTTCATGTTTAAGTAATACAAGTAGTGTAGCCTAAGTTTATGAAATTGGTATAATCCTATCGTGAGTTGTCTCCTGAAGTGTCTATCACTTAAAGGGAAATTAGTCAATAGCTGATGAGAATATAAAATATGACTATAGCGTTTCTCAAATTAATGAGATACACCTATCTTTATTTCTGTTCCCTACTCCCTATTCCCTATTAGATATTTTTAAGACAATATCTTGATGGTTTATTATTCCTTAATCTTTATACAATAATAATCAAACGGTACAATACTAAGTTATAATATAAAGCGTTTTTAAAGATTCTTAAATGGGTCTTATGTAGGAGGATGATTGCAAGCAAGAGAAATCGAGCCTAAGCTAAAACAACTTAGCCGTCTTGCCTGGTCAACCGAACCTGCTTTAGCCCAGAGGTTAGATGAAGTCAGGCGCTGGATTAAAGATATTAGACCAGGCTTACTAACTCAAAAAGGAGTCTTAGTAGGATTTTTATTAGAATTAATTAAGGATGGAGAATTTTGGTTAAAGTTACAATCATTAACAAAAGAAGAAAGACAATTATTTTTGAATCATCTTCCATCCCCAGTTATATACTGGTATGAAAATCTTTTTCCAAAATGGTTTAATGAAAACGACCGTAAATTTTATATATGGAAACAAAAGTTAAGATCGGGAGAGTTTAATCAAGAAGATGCTGAATTGATAGAATCTGTCGCTCGTCAGATTAAAATTCGTGATGGTTGTGTTGTACATCGTTATATTGCAGATTTGTCTATGGCGACAGATGTAATTGTAAGTAGTAGCACGGGTAAGCCTCTCTGTGTTCAACTTACTACTATGTCCGGTGAACTTTGTCACGATAAGTATAAAGAATGGAAAGATACATTACAGCAATGGCAAATTAGACGGGGTATTTTTGTTAGTTATAATCCCGGTCAAGATAGGTCTATTATTCAATTAGTAAATTTGGTTCTGCATAACAGCAAACATTTAAAGGAGGCGAAATACATTAAATTTTGTTTTAGATAGGAATTTCATCAATTCCAATAACATCTCGGTTCTTCATTAATGGATAATGGATAATGGATAATGGATAATTGATAATTGATAATGGATAATTGATAATGGATAATTACCTCTCCCTAAAAGCGAGAAGATTGACTAAAAGGAAAAGATTTATTTTCTCTTAGTCGATTGGATTTGGTTAGGTAAGCATCCATCCCACCCTTCGGGAAACTCCGCTAATGACCACTTTTTCCTCTTTATTGGGGAGGCTTTAAAGGTGAATTATTTAATTATTAGACATCTCCAAAAATAAAAAATGAAATCAATTCAAGATATGAAATCAACAATTTAATTCCCTCTCTTGGTGCGCGTTCCCTCTCTTGGTCAGCATTCCCTCACAGGAGTGCGCATTCCCTTGCGACTATCGTCGTCGCGGGGTCGCACCGCAAGCGAGCTGTCGGCGACGCGGGGTATGACCGCAAGCGAGCTGTCGTCGTCGCGGGGTCGCACCGCTATTCCCTATTCCCTGACTTCTGCAAGAAGTCTACTAATTATTCGGTAAATCAAACTATACATTTTAACAGTAGGCAGCATATATGGTAACAACTAGCACAACTCTGTCAAATAAAGAACGTTTAGAAAAAGTTTGGCAAGCTTTCCAAGCAGCCCAACAGTTACAAGAAGATCGATTAGCTTGGGGCATTAATCATGTCAATTTATATGTGGAAAATGTTGATGGAGATTGGCTGGAAAACTGGGGTGAAGATGAAGAAGAGGAATTAGGTGAAAAGTTAGTGATTTCAAAACTCAAAAGTCAAAAGTCAAAAGTCAAACATCAAAAGTGATGCAGAAACCGTAGTCAAAGTCAAAATTCAAAATTCAAAATTCAAAAGTGATGTAGAAATTTTAGTCAAATTCAAAAGTCAAAAGTGATGCAGAAACCGTGAAAATAACCTATCTCTCAAGTAGGATAGTATACACGATCGCCTTCATATTTTGTAACTCAGATGAAGAGCGATCGCTCTTCTCATTTACATTTAGTTTTGACTTGAGTTGCGGAGCAATCATATCAAATCCGGTTAAACAGTTATAGATTGCTCAACTCAGGAGGAGTCAGGAGTAGTAGGGGCTTTCCCGTTTGCTTCGCATAACTATCGTTAACGTCCGTACAGGAGTCAGGAGGAGAGAGAACCATAAAGATTTAGTAGTTATGAAGATAGGAGATTTTTTTCATGTCCAATCAAACGGATTTGATATCACAACTAAAATTGCAGTGTTCGCAATTGAAAACACGCTCTGATAACAACAGATACTCTTTAACAGTTTCACAATTAGAACAGGTTTTAGAACTGGGAAACCATCTATCAACGATGATTAACTCAGCAAGCTAATAATTTACACTTGTATTTTAGCTGTCTACGAAACTCGTAGAAACCCAATTGTGGCAGTTCCGAAAATTAATTGATTTTTCATTTTGGGGGAAGTTTATTAGACGTCTCCGATAATCAAAAATCGGTGGTGGTGCTGAGGAATGGTAGAGAGAGTGTGGGAGGTGTGGGAAGTTGGTTCGTGTAGGAAGTTGGTTCGTGTGGGAAGAAATTACAAAACTTATGTATCTTCGCCATTCCTCAGCAGGACTACCCAAAAATCAAATCAATCTACTCCCCACTCCCCACTCCCCACTCCCTCTTCTCCAGAGATATCTAACTAGGTGAAGTTTACTTTTTGTGGTCAAAATCATAAAAATTGTTTGATAGCTGGCGATATATCCAAACTGCCAACTGTACCCCCAAAACTGGACCTACAATATACAACCACTGGTGTCGCCACAGATGAGAAATTATCGCTGGTGCTAAAGACCTCGCGGGATTCATACTAGCTCCAGTTATCGGACCCATACAAGCTGCTTCCAAACCTACTGTTAAACCAATAGCGATTCCAGCAAACCCAACAGGTGCTCTACGATCTAATCCCGATCCCAAAATGACCAACATCAAAATAAAGGTTAAGATCGTTTCTATAACCAGAGACTGTAACCAGTTATCGTCTAGCGGTAATGTGGCTCCCAGGTTAGCAATATTACCTAGAGCTATCCGTAGCAAAAGCGAAGCCAAAATCCCACCACTGAGTTGACCTATGATGTATGGCAATACTTTGTACTTAGGAAGAACCTGAATACTCCAAAACCCCAAAGTTACCGCTGGATTTAAGTTTGCACCACTAATATGTCCCGTGGCATAAATCATAGCTGCCACTACAGCACCAAAGACAAAGCTAACTCCAAGGTGAGAAACTACACCCTCCGTCATCACGTTGACCATGACTGCCCCTGTTCCTGTAAATACCAAGGCGAATGTACCTACCGCTTCAGCTAAAACCTCGGAGAATAGATTTGCTTGCTTTGACATTAGTCCTCATGAATTATGAACATAAATCTGTTTACGGCTGAATTATAGCTTATCTTCGGTATCTGGGATGAACTCAGAGAAAACTTATTTCTTCCTACTAAATCCGGTTTAGAAAAGTTAATAAAAGACCTCTGGCCAAAGTTTTAATTAAATCAATTTAAGACATGAAATCAACAATTTTATCCCCCTATTCCCTATTCCCTATTTCCTATTCCCTTTTGATGTATTCAATAGCTTCAAGATGTCATTTACTAGAGGTTATGGTACTGCATCAAGAAAGTGTCTTGTTACTGCTAGGATTATAGGAGCAAGTTATGAATTTCTCCCTAATAGACATCTCCAGAAAATCAACTTGCCCTTTATTTACCATAAAATAGAGTTGTCAAATTTGCTGATAAAATCATTTTCTATACATTTTTACTGAAAATATATTCCTTGTTCCCTGTTCTCTATTCCCTACTTTTACAAAAAATCTACATATTTTTCGGAGATGTCTAATAGAGTAGTATAAATTGTCAAGTTCATTTTTGTAGCACTATTTTTGATGATTGCTATAATAAAAAATTATCCCAATCTAAAAATAATTAATATATACAAAATTTAAACAAAATTTAACCATCTTCTATTGCAATTTTATTGTACAAATAAAGTATAGTTAGTCGTACTAGATACGATAATAATATTGTCCTGCAATCTTTGACTATGAGTACAAGCAAATGTTAAAAATATCTGCATTTAATTTAACAATGGGCATTTGCTATGCTTCCTAGATGAAAGAGGCAGAATTTAGTATAAGGAATCTGAAAATAATGGTCTCAACTCCAGACAAAACAGCTTCAATTAGTGCCTTTGGTCCAGCCCGTTCAACGATTGAAGGCACACCTCTAAGTCCTGATGAACTCTACAAAATACAGGCTTTTTGGCGTGCTTCCTGCTATTTAATGGTGGGGATGATTTATCTGAAAAAGAATCCTTTGCTACGGGAACCCCTAAAACCAGATCAAATTAAAAGTCGAATTCTCGGACATTGGGGTTCAAGTTCTGGTCAAGCATTCATCTGGATACATCTCAACCGAGTTATCAAAAAGTTTGACCTCAATATGATATTTATGTCTGGTCCCGGACATGGCGCACCAGGAGTGTTAGCTCCAACTTATTTGGAAGACACTTACTCAGAGGTCTATCCTGACAAAAGTCAAGATGAACAAGGTCTAGAAAAATTCTTCAAACAATTCTCTTTTCCTGGTGGAATTGGTAGTCACTGTACACCAGAAACTCCTGGTTCTATCCATGAAGGAGGTGAACTTGGTTATGTAATTTCTCATGGCACAGGTTCAATTCTTGATAATCCAGATTTAATTTGTGTGCCAGTTGTTGGAGATGGGGAGTCAGAAACAGGACCTCTGGCAACGTCTTGGCATTCCAATAAATTTATCAATCCCATTACAGATGGTGCTATCTTACCAATTCTACACTTGAATGGGTATAAAATTAACAACCCAACAATTTTATCTAGAATTAGCCATGAGGACTTAAGAAATCTGTTTTTGGGTTACGGTTATCAGCCATATTTTGTGGAAGGGTCCGATCCAGATAGTATGCACCAAGCAATGGCAGCAACCCTAGATCATTGTATTCAAGAAATCAAAGCTATTCAGGAACAAGGTCGGAATTCTGGCAATACAGAATTGCCCAGGTGGCCGATGATTGTATTCCGTACTCCTAAAGGATGGACGTGTCCACCAGAAATTGATGGACACAAAATAGAAGGATTCTGGCGGGCACACCAAGTACCCATGACTGATGTCGCTAAAAATCCAGAACACCTGAAAATTTTAGAACAGTGGATGCGTAGCTACAAACCAGAGGAATTGTTTGATGAAAATGGCAAGTTCAAACCAGAATTAAGAGAAATAGCTCCTTATGGTGCCCGTCGGATGAGTGCTAATCCTCATGCTAATGGTGGTCTCCTCTGTAAAGCACTGAATATGCCTAACTTTCGGGATTATGGCATACAGATAGATAAACCTGGAACAATAGAGAAAGAAAATACTCGTCCGTTGGGTGTATTTCTCCGAGATGTCATGCGTGACAACATGAATAATTTCCGCGTATTCGGACCTGATGAAAATACTTCTAATAAACTGAATGCCATTTATGAAGTTAGTAAGAAGACTTGGATGGCAGAGTTTCTACCGGAAGATTTGGATGGTGGGGAGTTGGCACGAGATGGTCGCGTGATGGAAATTTTGAGCGAACATACGATTGAAGGTTGGATAGAAGGATACCTCTTGACTGGAAGACACGCCTTTTTCTCTACTTATGAAGCGTTTGTTCATGTAATTGATTCAATGGTTGGTCAGCACGCGAAGTGGATTGAAAAGTGCAATGAACTGAGTTGGCGTGAAAAAATTCCTTCTCTGAATTTATTAATTACTTCTACAGTTTGGCGACAAGATCACAATGGTTTTACTCACCAAGATCCTGGTTTCTTAGATGTAATTTCTAACAAGACTCCAAATGTTACTCGCATTTATCTACCACCTGATGTTAACTGTCTGTTATCAGTTGCAGACCACTGTTTGCAGAGTAAAAATTATGTAAATGTGATTGTGTCTGACAAACAGATGCACTTGCAATACATGGATATGGATTCTGCAATTAAGCATTGTACCAAAGGTCTTGGTATTTGGGATTGGGCAAGTAACGATCAGGGATCGGAACCTGATATTGTGTTGGCAACTGCTGGAGATATTCCGACTAAGGAAGCTTTAGCTGCTAGTGTGATGTTACGGGAAGCTTTCCCTGACTTAAAAATTCGCTTTATCAATGTAGTCGATCTGTTTAAGTTACAACCAGAAACAGAACATCCTCATGGATTGAGCGATCGCGACTTTGATAGTTTGTTTACTCTTGATAAACCAATTATCTTTAACTTCCACGGTTATCCTTGGTTGATTCACCGCTATACTTACCGTCGCACGAATCACAAAAATCTTCATGTCCGGGGTTATAAGGAAAAAGGTAATATTAATACACCTTTGGAATTAGCTATTCGGAACAATATTGATCGCTTTAGTATTGCCATGGATGTCATCGATCGAGTTGAGAAATTAAAAGTTGCAGGTGCTCACGCGAAGGAACATTTCCGCAATGAGCAAATAGCTTGTCAAAACTATGCTTATGAGTATGGTGTTGATCGTCCTGATATCGTTAGTTGGAAATGGCCTTACTAGGTGAAGTCAGAAGTTAGTAGGGGCGAATGGCCATTCGCCCCTACATTTGGCTATTCGCCCGTACATTTTTGCTGTGACTCAGTTTGAGGGTCTGAGAATTTCCTAGTAGGAACGTTGTATATAACTACAATGTAGGGATGTTTAGCTAGCGCACAACTCCGTTAACGCTGTACGACATAGAACGCATTTTTGTTATGCAACGTCCCTACTGGAATCTAGCAAAATGAAAACCTCAGAAATTATGCAAAAGATAAAATTATGCACAATTTGTAAATTTATCAGGACTTACGCAAAACCACCATCTGTAGGGGCGAATGGCATTCGCCCTCTACTCTAATGGCATTCGCCCTCTAATGGCATTCGCCCTCTACGGATAGCGTATTGTCTAATAATTTGCGTAAATCCTGTTTATATAGATTTCTTGAGAGTAGAGAAAAAAATTGGCTAAATGTAACCATATCTACTACCTGCAAAATATAAAATCTCGAATAAACACTCGTCACTAATGTTGAACGGAAAATTAGTCTGCGTCACAGGTTTGCCCCGCGCAGGTTCAACTTTAACTTGTCAACTTCTGGCACAACACCCAGAAATCTACTGTAATGGTATGAGTTCTCCTCTGTTACCGACACTGCAAGCTATTAGAGCGCATCTGAGCGATAACAATTTTTTGCTAGCTCAGTTAGATAGAAACTTTGAAACTGTATATGCAAGGTTACAACGTGCTTGTCGTGCTTTTGCTAGAGCATGGTGGGAGGAAATAGACTCTCAAGTCGTAGTAGACAAAAATCGGGGTTGGTTGAGTCAAGTAGAACTAGCTTTGGAATTAGATCCAGATGTAAAAATGGTGGTGTGTGTCCGGGAGTTAGGACAAATTTTAGCTTCCATTGAAGCCCAACATCACAAAACAGTTTGGTTGGATTTCCCGGATGACCTCGCTTCTCTGTCTCCCTACGGACGTGCTGATGCTTTACTGGGAAAAAAAGGAGTGGTGGGCGGACCATTACGCTCTTTGCAAGGGATACAAGATATGAACCAATCTTACCAACAACGAATGTATTTTCTGGTATTCGAGCATTTAATGTGGGAACCAGTGCCAACAATGAAAGATTTGTTTACTTGGTTGGGTGTGGGAAATTATGAATTAGATCCGGAGAACCTGGCAGTACAATCAGGGGAAGCGGATAGTTTCTATCGGTTTAAATATCT
The DNA here is from genome assembly GCF_010672085.1 of Okeania sp. SIO3I5. Lineage (GTDB taxonomy): Bacteria > Cyanobacteriota > Cyanobacteriia > Cyanobacteriales > Microcoleaceae > Trichodesmium. The sequence continues at coordinate 17,739 of NZ_JAAHHT010000081.1, read as the reverse complement.
TCATCGTACCTATACTCAGGTAAAACCACCAGAACCTCATTGGGTGTCACCACGCATTGAAGCGGAGTTAAGGAGTAATTACCGATGGTATTACGAGTTATTTTATCCGGGACTACTATGTAATTGATAATTGATAATTGATAATGAAAAATGGATAGACATCTCCAAAAATCAAAAGTAAAATCAATTCTTATCCAGAAATTATCAATTATTCATTGGTAAAATTTAAGAACGTAGGGGTTTGGTCTCCAAACCCTCTAGGGACGTTATCTCCAAGGTCAAGAAAATGTCACATTAAATCCGGTAGCATGGGTAAAAAGAACGTAGGGGTTTGGTCTCCAAACCCCCTAGGAACCTTACCTTCAACGTCAACAAATTAGTACAACAATTACTAGGAAGAACTAACACAAATGGCTATATTTGAAGTAAATCAAGCAACAGATAACGGTTTGGGCGATACTGCCGGAACCCTAAGTAAAGCAATATTGGATGCAAATAACCGACCAGGGAACGATACTATCGTTATCAAGAACAATGTCACATTATCCGGCGAAATGATTCAACTAATTGATAGCAACATTACGATTACGGGGGACGATCCAGATACAGTTGAAGAGGAAAGAGCTAGAATTAGTGGTGACAATACCTACCGTCCATTGTTCGTGAGGTCGGGAACGGTGAATATTAACAACTTAAATCTGACTAACGGTAGAGCCAAGGGTGGAAACAGTAATCTAGGAGGCGGAGGCGCCGGAATGGGTGGTGCCTTGTTTATCTATGATGGTAATGTTTCTGTAGATAATGTTAACTTTCGTAGAAATCGGGCGATAGGTGGAAATTCTGGTGATACTGCTGCTGGCAATGGAGGTGGCGGTATTTTTAGTGTTAGGTTATCTGAGAATAATGGGGAGCCTGGTAACGGCTTTTCAGGGGGCTTAGTAGGTGGCATCACCTCCGGTAGCAACGGTGGCTTCCTTGGTGACGGTGGTTACGGCCTTGGTGGCTTGGCTAGGAACAACAGTCCCATCGGTGGCATCGGTGGCTTTGGTGTCGGTGGTAATGGTGGTTTCGGTGGTAGCGGTGGCTTCGGTTACGGTGTGTTTGGTGGCAATGGTTACGGTATCCCCAGTGGCTACTTTTACACTGGTGGCATCGGTGGCATCGGCGGCAGTGGCTTTGGTGGCGATGGTGGCTTTGGTGGTGGCGGTGGTAGCGGTTTCGGTGGCAGTGGCGGCGCAGGTGCCTATGGTGGCTCAGGTGGCAATGGCGACGGTGGCGACGGTGGCTTCGGTGGTGGCGGTGGTGGTGGTATCGGTGGTGCCGGTAGTATCGGTGTCAGCAGTGGCACCCGTGGCAGTAATGGCGAGGGAACAGGTGGCTTCGGTGGCTTCGGTGGTGGTAACGGTGGCTACGGAATAGGTGGCGACGAGTTTGGCAGCGTCAGTAGCTTCAGTGGTAGCAACGGTGGTGACGGAATGGGTGGAGCTGTATTCATACGCTCTGGCAGCCTTAATATTTCCCAAAGTACCTTCAGCAATAATAATGCCACTGGTGGCTCCGGTGCAAGCAATGGAGAAGGTCTCGGTGGTGCAATATTTGCCATGAAACTCACCGATGAAAACCCCGATGGTAGCGATCAAGGAATGCCAACTTCTCTCCCTACTGTCACCATTGATGACGCCACTACATTCTCCTCTAATAATGCTGCTGATGCTCAGACAGATAGTCCTGCCCCAGACAGAATTGCATCAGGCGATGACCAAGACAACAATGACCTGTTTGGCAGCACCATTACTCGCAGTAACGCTGTCAACAATGAACCAGTCCGTTTTGATTTTAATGATGATGGAGTAGCAGACATTCTCTGGCGTCATCGAAATGGAGCCAACCGGATTTGGTTCATGGATGATGACGGCACACGGGACACTCAACGTAATCTGCCAAGGTTAGGTACAGCTTGGGATGTCGCCGGAGTAGAGGATTTTAATGATGATGGAGTAGCAGACATTCTCTGGCGTCATCGAAATGGAGCCAACCGGATTTGGTTCATGGATGACGACGGCACACGGGACACTCAACGTAATCTGCCAAGGTTAGGTACAGCTTGGGATGTCGCCGGAGTAGACGATTTTAATGATGATGGAGTAGCAGACATTCTCTGGCGTCATCGAAATGGAGCCAACCGGATTTGGTTCATGGATGATAACGGCACACGGGACACTCAACGTAATCTGCCAAGGCTAGGTACAGCTTGGGATGTCGCCGGAGTAGACGATTTTAATGATGATGGAGTAACAGACATTCTCTGGCGTCATCGAAATGGAGCCAACCGGATTTGGTTCATGGATGACGACGGCACACGAGACACTCAACGTAATCTGCCAAGGTTAGGTACAGCTTGGGATGTCGCCGGAGTAGAGGATTTTAATGAAGATGGAGTAGCAGACATTCTCTGGCGTAATGAAAACAATGGAGCGAACCGGATTTGGTTCATGGATGATAACGGTACACGGGACAGTCAACGTAATCTGCCCAGGTTAGGTACAGCTTGGGATGTCGCCGGAGTAGACGATTTTAATAATGATGGAGTAGCAGACATTGTCTGGCGTAATGAAAACAATGGAGTTAACCGGATTTGGTTCATGGATGATGACGGAACACGGAACAGTATAGCTAATCCGGGAAGGTTAGGTACAGCTTGGGATGTAGCTGAAATATAATGTTTTTTTGAATATAGGCCAGCATTTAGAACTTAGCATCTACACTTGACATACTCCCGACGTTGCCCTTCTATTCCCCCCTTTGAAAGGGGGGTTAGGGGGGATGGACAAAGCGGGATTCTGAGCGCCAGGGAAACCCTGACCGCTGCGCATGACAGAGGTGATGTCCTCCCCCTGTGTTCGTTGATCTTACGACCAACTATAAGTATCATAATAAAATACCTCCTGCGTGGTCTCGGGGAGCGGAACATTTTATTTGTGGAGACGTCTAGTCTAATCGTTAGCCCTGGCTTTCATCCCGACGCTGCCCTAATAGCTGCCGCTAGGCTCCGCTAATGCGAGAGCGCGGGACTTCCCGCCAGGAAAGTTAACAATAACAAATGATAACTGAAATGACTATTTGGGTAAATGAACAGATAGATCCATCTGGTATTATCTACTCTTGTATTGCCTGTTGTGACAAACAGCAAGCTCAAGAATGCCATGAATCTTTTCAAAAAAATTTAACTGATGCTCAAAAAGAACAAGGATGGAAAGCTACACTGCGAACTGTTGAGTCTTGGGATGAAGTACCTGTCAGTGCTTTAAAATTGAATTAAAAAGCATTTAGTATTTTTTTTTGCGTTGCTGATTTTAGATATGAAATTCTTAAATTTCTAATGTCTAAATCAAGCTATTTCTTCTATTTAAGGCTGGCAAAAAGCTCTTTCCTGACCATTTTTTGAATTCAAAATTAAAAATTCAAAGTTCAAAAATTTTGGTTTATTCCTTAATTTCAATAATTGTTTAATTAAGGATTCAAGCCTCGTTCTTTAGAACGAAAAAAATCAAAAATATTTTCCTGATTTCAAGCCTCTGACTTTAGGCAGAGGTTATAATGCAAGAATTAATAATTTTTAATTTTGAATTGATTTGACTCCTGTAAAATCATACTTTTATTCAACAAGGGCGGATATTTTAAATGAAAGTTGCTGTTTTTAGTACCGAAAAGTACGATCGCCAATTTCTAGAGGCAGCTAATACTGCTACTAATGCTAACCATGAATTTATTTTCCATGAAACTCGACTGGAGGCAAAAACTGCTACTTTGGCAGCAGAATGTTCGGCAATTTGTGTATTTGTCAATGATGACGTGGGTGCTGAAACTCTGAAAATTTTAGCTGATCAAGGTATTGGTTTAGTTGCTCTACGGTGTACTGGTTTTAATAATGTTGACCTAGAAACTGCTGCTGAAGTTGGTATTAAAGTTGTGCGAGTGACAGCTTATTCTCCCTATTCAGTAGCAGAATTTGCTGTGGGGATGATGATGATGCTCAACCGTAAATTATATAGAGCTTATAACCGAGTGCGTGAGGATAATTTCTCTTTAAATGGTTTATTAGGATTTGATTTACACAGTCGTACAGTTGGAATTATTGGAACTGGTAAAATCGGTATTATTCTTGCTCAGATTTTACATGGTTTTGGTTGTCATTTACTTGCATACGATCCTTATCCTAATCCTAAATTTGAAGAAATTGGTAATGCTCGTTATGTAGATTTACCTGAATTATTAGCAAGCTCTGATATTATTTCCTTGCATTGTCCTCTAACACCAGAAAATCATCATTTAATTAATGCTGAAACTATCGCTCAAATGAAACCAGGAGTAATGTTAATTAATACCAGTCGCGGTCAATTAATTGATACAAAAGCTGCTATTGAAGGGATAAAATCTGGAATCATTGCTTATTTAGGAATTGATGTTTATGAACAAGAAAAAAATCTTTTCTTTAAGGATTTATCTGACACAATTATTCAGGATGATACTTTCCTATTATTACAATCTTTTCCTAATGTTTTGATTACTTCTCATCAAGCATTTTTTACCAAGGAAGCAATGGATGATATTGCTAGTACAACTATTTCTAGTATTACCGATTTTGAACAGGGAAATTCTCTGAAAAATGAGGTAATATCATGTCCGGTAGCATCGGTATTGTAAAAGGGTAAGAATTCAGAATTCAGGATTCATAAATTTGCTTTTTCAGGCTTTAGTTATCTAGGAATTAAGGGTATTAACCTCGAAAAAACTTAGATTTCCTGTAGATATTCACCCTGTGGAATAGGCATCTTGCCTGTTGAGTTTACACGATATCAGCGGGCATGATATCAAACCTCCTGAAAAAGCTACTGCTTAGGTTAAAAATTAATACAAATTATCTGCCTAATTTTATAATTAGGCTCGTAGTTTTGCTCTAGCCCTCATATAATTCATGTAGGGTTAGAGCAAAACTCAAAACAATATTTCTACTTAATGTACTTAATGTTGGGCGATCGCTCCGATTCATATTTCCCAGAAAAAAAGGAGCAATTATGAATTTAGTTTGTGAACTTCCTATGGGAATTTCTGAAAATGAAGCTAAGTTGTTCTTAGCAATAAAATTGTATGAAATTAATAAAATTTCTTTAGGAAAAGCAGCACAATTAGCAGGATATTCTAAATCAGCTTTTATGGAAGTTTTGGGACAATACAAAGTCCCTATTTTTAATTATTCTCCTGAAGAATTGCGGGAAGAAATAAGTAAATGACTGATTTAATTATTGCTGATAGTACCTGCTTAATTGGGTTAGAAAGAATTGGTAAAATAGATTTATTACCGCAGATGTTTTCTCAGGTGACAATTCCACCAGAGGTTCAAAAATAGTTTGGTATTTATTTTTCTTGGTTGATTGTTAAAAGTACCCAAAATATAGGGATGGTTAATTCTTTAAAGTTAGTGGTTGATGATGGAGAAGCAGAGGCTATTACTTTAGCTTATGAGTTAGGTTATCGTTTAATTGTTGATGATAGACAAGCAAGAAATACAGCGAAAAGATTAGGGATTAAAATAATAGGAACGGTGGGAGTTTTAGTAAAAGCTAAACAGTTAGGATTAGTTGACCAATTATTCCCTATTTTAGAAGCATTAGAAAATAATGGTTTTTATTTAAGTCAGTCTCTGAAAACAGAAGCATTAATTTTAGTAGACGAAAGTTAATCTGGAAAAACTGAAAAGCTGATAACTGATAACTAATAAATGAATATGGCGATCGCCTGCTGAAAAAAAACGATATAGATAATTTTAGTCATCTTTAAGATGACTTAAGCTATTAGCTAAGGATTAAAATCCTTGGCAAACTTGACGAACCTTCGTTAAAATTCATTCTGGTTTTTGTTGATTAATATAATCACGCAAAACTTGATTGATTATTGTTTTATAGTTTGGACTTTGATGTTTAAACCAATTGATAATATCTGGATCTAATTGAATCAAAACTGTTTCTTGAAATCTCGGTTCAACTCTTCTAGCTTTTTGCCAAAATTCCTCGTCAAGTTCAGGAATCTCTGAGGTGTCAATCTCAGAATCTTTTATATTTTGCAATTCTTTAAGTCGTTCGGGTGAAATAGTCATAATAAATTTTCCGTTCTTTGAGGGTTGCTTTTCTAGCTGAGATGATACGAATATTACCGTTACGTTCTGTATGAACAACAGTAATAATTATAACACCTTGAATAGCTCCAATACTAATTTCGCGAATCTCTCCATAATCATATCTTTCATCAATAGTAGTAAAAACTATGCCATAAAAAATTTCGCTTGCTTCTTCAAAGCTAATGCCATGTTTTCTGATGTTCTGTTGGTTTTTGTTTTCGTTCCATTCAAACATTAAATTGGTTAGATTTTAGGAATTAAACGTCGATATTTTTCACTACTTTATTCTACAATACTTTTGATAATATTAGACTATAGTCATTCTGAATAAGAATGGAAAACTTTCTCAGCTAAAACCCTTTCACCGCAAGAAAACTTTGTCTCAATCTAAATCAGAATGACTATATTAACAAGACAACCAATATTCCTACTGATAACTGATAACTGATAACTGATAACTGATAACTGAAAAAAGGCGATCGCTCCCTTTACATATTTCCCAGAAAAAATTTCAGCAAAGTGCTTGACTTTAAATAATTTTGTGCTATTATTATTCATAATGGGAAAGGTGCGCACATATATACTCACTGTCCAATGCCGTAATTATCACCTCATTTTTTCAATTTTGCGGAAACTCAAAAAATTTTGCCGTCACGCACCTTTTTTTGGATGGTAGATAATTTGATGGTGTAATTAGATAAATTCAAACAATTCTTGCATTTATCTAATTACCGAAACTTACTTCCTAAAGTTGCCGACCCTGGTCGAGTAGAACTATCCTAGAAAGAGCAAACTATCTCAGCACCATCCATGAATCAAAACTCAGACCGGGGTGCTTTATTCGTTAACCCGGCAAATCTAATAATTATCTCCTTATTAGCATTGGTTAGTGGTTTATTAATCGCCATTCTGCAAAAACAAGAGCAGCAACAACAAGCTAAACAACCACTAATAGTAGAAAAAACACACCGCTTTTCTTGCTCCCAAAATCCAGACCCTAAATATGGAGTAGTTTGGACGGTAATGTATGACAATGATTTTACCAATGCACCCTGGTTGAAAATGGTTATACCAATGGGTGGCGGTTGGGATGAAAAAAGCCGATGTTTCGAGATAGCTAAACGATTAGAAAGTTTTCGGAATGTGGGTTTAATAGGTTTTGACTACCGCACCGACTCCAATACACCAGACCAAGAAGTTATTTGTGCCAAAATTCGAGGACGTAGCGACTGCCCATTGCTTTTAACTTTGTGGAAGGATGTTGCAGGAAATCAGGCGAGAGATAAAATTTTTGATGGGTTGGTTAATGGTGGTTTTACTTATCAAAATAGTGAGGGTAGGTTAGTTACTTCGTCTAAACAAAGTTGGCCGATTAAATTAGAAGTTTTTCTGGCAGAAGAGGATAAGTTGGCAGGGTTGGAAAGGTAGGTTTAATAATTAACAATTAATAATTAATAATTAATAATTACCTCTTATTATTGGTTAAAAGAAATTTTTTTCTTCTTTCTCCATGAATGGGGAGACTTTATACCTTAATTTTTCGGGAAAAGTTAACTGACTGCAAATTCCGTATGATGGCGGACTGCTGGAGGATGAAAACCCAGAACAATTTGACTTTTAGGAATTCCTGCATTGACTAAATCATTGGCAATACCATCTTCTATTCCATCTCGTTGAATCCATATTTTATTATCAATAATTTGGATATGAGTCAGGCAACCGTGAACTCGCTTTTTTTGTTGCCAACCAACATCTACCAGTAAAAAATGGTTCCGTTCACTATCAATAATTAAATGTTCTTCTATTTCGCCATAAGAATAAGGAATATTTGCATATTCTCTGAGAATTTTTTCTATTGTATCTCGATAGAAATTTAAGGTATCCATTGCACGATCTCCTCTGTTTCTGGTTGAAAAACTAATAGTTTGACTCGATTAAATTGAATCACAGATTGGGGTAACTCTTCTGAAAAGAAATCTGAAAATACACTTTCAGGAATGGCAAGGTATAACAACCTTTCTGGTGCTTGCTGGGATAGAATCTGTGAGTAGATAATATATTGACCTAACGCTTGCTCTAAATTATTAATGAGAGATGCACCTAAAAAGCTTTTAATTTCTACAGCAATTAGCAATCCCTCTTTTTCCGCTGCTAATAGCTTTTTTGCTCCTAAATCTACATAGAGTGTTCGACTGGCAACTTTAAGTCGTAAAGGATCGTCGGTAATTTTCCATCCATCTTTTATCAGTGCTGTTTTAACGGTTTCATGGTAGGTATCCTTTGCCATTGTTTTGGAAGAAAATAATAATTACGGTTGTTGTAAAATTGTATAATTTACTTCTTTGAACTTTTTTCTATTAAAGGCTGAAACCATTAGATGTTAAGGTATACAACTATCTGTGCGATAGAAAAGTACCTCCCACCATGACACCCCCCCTCCCTCTTCTATGCCTTTCGGGAGATGTCCCACATAAGGCGTGCTTGTATTGAACGTTATCTCATTGTAACGCAACCATCTTCCTCCTTGACGCCATCCTACTTTATCTCCAAAGGCTTCCCATACTTTTCTATCATACTCCTTTTTACCACCCAGACTCTGATAAATTTGCTTCTGAACAGAAAAGCCAAACTTACCATTACTATATTTTACCCAAAGTTTGTCAATCGTGCTTAAATCCTGGCAGGGAAAATTTTCCAGATCCTTAAGTCTCAACCATCTTTCCGACTCCCTACCTGCAACTTTTTCCATAACTCTCTCTGTATTCGTCGTCTGCTTCCTTCCACTTTCCTGCCGCCAATAAATCATGCAACTCAATATAGTCAACCCCCTTAGATGAAACTAGAGAAATTTCATTTTCTACCTGCTTTTGTTTTTCAGCCTTCAGCTCTCGTTCTCGCTGTTCTGCCTCTTCACGCTGTCGTCTTTCCTCCTCCAGTTGCCTTTGTAGTTCAGTTTCCCGTTCTTGTTTTGCTCTCTGTTCAGCCTCTTGAAGTTGCTTTTGTCGTTCAACTTCTAGCTTTTGCACTCGCCGTTCTGTTTCTTCACGCTGTTGTCTTTCCTCCTCCAGTTGCTTTTGTAAGTCAACATCTTGTTTTTCTGTGGCAAGAGCGATCGCCCTTCCCCGATACTCCTCAAAAAAATTAATAGGTATACCCCAAGAAAAAGTCAAACGTTGAACACCATTCTCCACCCTTTCCACAGCTTGCAGAAAAGTCTGCCGTTCCGACTCAGACAAACTTGCTTGATAAGAAGCAAAATTTTTCACAACCTCCACATCATTCATTCCATGCACTGCCACAACCTCACCCTTCACATCTGCAACAGGCGCTCCACTCATTCCACCCACAGTCAAAGCTTGATAAGCAACTCCATAACCCCGCGCCAACTTATCCAAACCCGAAACATCACCTGAAACAAATTGGGATACCAACTTCCCACCTCGAATAGGAAAACCAGAAATATAGATAGAACTACCTTTTTTCAGATTCTCAGAACTACCTATTTTCAGCGCCGGAAAATTACAACTTCCTCTATCTGGCTGAAAAGTAACCAAAGCTAAATCTATGTCACTAGGAAATATTTCCACCCTAGCCACTTGCCAGATTTTTTCATCCCTAGTCTGTAATAATCTTTCCCCTTATTTTTTCACAACATGAGCTGCCGTTAGTAAGGTACAGACTCCCTCTTCTCCAGACACGAAAAAACCAGTTCCATGTCCGGGTTGGTTTCTATAAAATAGTTTGACAATACTAGGTTCTAGTCGAGAGGCAATATCTTCGGGTGATAATTTCCCAGAACAATTTGTCAGAGCTAGTGCTAGGAAAGTTAGACCAAGGATTCGAGGTAGAGATTTCATCTGTTTAGGAGGTTCGGAAATTTGAAAGTCTTATTTTTCTTCATTTTAGCTACAACTTCAGTTATAGGTTTTCCCTTTCCATAGACAAAATTTGAAAAGTTATTGCCCTAAAAAAAGGGGCACTATTTTCCCATAATACTTATCTAATTTGAGAATAAAACAACTTTTTCTCGCTGTCAAGGAGCGATCGCTCAAAATTACTCTTTATTTAGACCTATAAATATTCAAGCTGCAATACAAATGGATACTAAAATTCCGTCGTCGAGCATCAAGGATTTACAGCAGTTTTCATTTTGGTAGGACGACTGTAGGGGCGATTCGCGTTTGCGCAGCATTCCGCAGGAAATCGCCCCTACAGGGTTTTGGTTGTAACGATGTGGTTCATCAATCTGAAAAGCGCTGTAGGGTTGGGAGACCAAACCCCTACGATTATTTGGGGTCTAAAAAAAGGGGCACTATTTCCCCATAATACTTATCTAATTTGAAAATAAAACAACTTTTTCTGACTGTCAAGGAGCGATCGCCTAATTTTTCTTGCTCCCGTACCTAAAAATTTTGCCCCCATACCTGAATATCTTGATCCCTTACCTGAACGAGCCAAATATTTATTTGTGTTGGGTTGAGGTAAGGAAACACAACCTACTAGAGCTGATAACTGAAATATCCATCCGTGCATCCGTGGCAAAATCGGTGTCTAGCTCATCCGTGGCAAAATCGGTGTCTAGCTCAACTGAAATATCCATCCGTGTATCCGTGGCAAAATCCGTGTCTAGCTCATCCGTGGCAAAATCGGTGTCTAGCTCAACTGAAATATCCATCCGTGTATCCGTGGCAAAATCGGTGTCTAGCTCATCCGTGGCAAAATCGGTGTCTAGCTCATCCGTGGCAAAATCCATGTCTAGCTCAACTGAAATATCCATCCGTGCATCCGTGGCAAAATCCGTGTCTAGCTCATCCGTGGCAAAATCCGTGTCTAGCTAGCTACCGAAAAATTATTCTTCTAATCAAACCAACCTTATTTTTATAAGGAGCATATCGAATGTTTAAATCAAACCATAACCCCTTATTCAACACACTTTTATAGTGAGAAAAAGTATCAAAACTCGCCTTCCCATGATAACTACCAATCCCACTATTTCCCACACCTCCAAAAGGTAAAGATGGCACCCCGAATTGCATCACAGTATCATTAATACAAACATTTCCAGAAGAAGTTTCCCGTAAAACCTGTTCTTGCTTCCGTTTATTTCGAGAAAAAAAGTAAAGAGATAAAGGTTTAGGACGAGAATTAACCAGAGCGATCGCCTCATCTAAATTTTCATATTCTAAAACAGGCAAAATAGGTCCGAAAATTTCCTCCTGCATAATTTCTGAATCCCAATCAACTCCCTCAATAACTGTAGGAGAAATATAACGTTCTTCCGACTTAGTTTCACCACCAATAAAAATTTTTCCATCTTTCAGTAAATCGCTCAATCTATTAAATTGCTTCTCATTAATAATCCGACAATAATCCGGACTCTCAGCAGGATTTTCACCATAAAATTCCTCAATAGACTGTTTAATTTTCTCCAACAAATCCGATTTAACCGATTTATTTACCAACAAATAATCAGGAGCAACACAAGTTTGACCAGCATTAATAAACTTTCCCCAAGTAATACGTTTTGCCGTATATTCCAACTGAATATCATCATCAACAATACAAGGACTTTTTCCACCCAATTCCAAAGTTACAGGAGTCAAATTTTTAGCAGCAGCTTCCATCACAATTTTGCCTACCCTTGTTCCTCCAGTAAATAAAATATAGTCAAACTTTTCTGCTAATAACTGTTGACTTACTTCCACTCCTCCCGTCACAGCAGCAATATAATTAGAATCAAAAGTATTAGCAATTAAATCCGCAACAACCTCAGAAGTATTAACAGCTATTTCCGAAGGCTTAATAATCCCACAATTACCAGAAGCGATCGCTCCCAATAAAGGATAAATAACTAATTGAAAAGGATAATTCCAAGCACCAATAATTAAAACTACTCCTAAAGGTTCTGGATAAATTTTAGCTCCAGCAGGAAACTGTTCAATAGGAGTAGAAACTCTTCTAGGTTTCACCCAAGATTTTAGCTTTTTAATCGCATCATTTATTTCCGTCAAAAAAGTTAGTTCAAAATAAGCTTCAAATTTTGGTCTATTCAAATCTGCTTTAACAGCAGCAGCTATTTTTTCTTGATAATCTGAAACTGCCCGTTTTAACTTTTTCAGTTGTTCTATTCTAAAGTCAACATTTTTAGTTTTTCCCGTAGCAAAAAACTGACGTTGTTTATTTAAAATATTAGCGATCGATGATTCTTCTAAAAGCATATTTTTATATCTTAAATATTTTAGCGAATAGGTAGAGATGTTGCATACAAAGTCTCTACAAAGTAATAATTCAGGTTCGTGGAAATAGAAGAGAATAAAAAGAACTATACCTCAGTAACTTGAGAAATACTATATTGATAATTCAGAATTCTCAAGTGCTAAGGTTTAATCTCCTCTGATTCCTGGATTCTGAATTAAAAAAGGGTGAAAATCTCCCTTGAAAATTTACCTTCTAACTTCTGAATTCTCAATTCTTAATTCTCAAGTTTAATCTCCTCTGATTCCTGGATTCTGAATTAAAAAAGGATGAAAATCTCCCTTGAAAATTTACATTCTAACTTCTCAATTCTCAATTCTTAATTCTGAATTCTCAATTCTGAATTCTCAAGTTTAATCTCCTCTGATTCCTGGATTCTGAATTAAAAAAGGATGAAAATCTCCCTTGAAAATTTACATTCTAACTTCTCAATTCTGAATTCTAAATTGCTAAAGTTTAATCTCCTCTGATTCCTAGATTCTGAATTAAAAAAGGGTAAAAATCTCCCTTGAAAATTTACCTTCTAACTTCTGAATTCTCAATTCTTAATTCTGAATTCTCAATTCTCAATTCTGAATTCTCAAGTTTAATCTCCTCTGATTCCTGGATTCTGAATTAAAAAAGGATGAAAATCTCCCTTGGCAATTTACCTTTTAACTTCTGAATTCTCAATTCTTAATTCTGAATTCTCAAGTGCTAAAGTTTAATCTCCTCTGATTCCTGGATTCTGAATTAAAAAAGGATGAAAATCTCCCTTGGCAATTTACCTTTTAACTTCTGAATTCTCAATTCTTAATTCTGAATTCTCAATTCTTAATTCTCAAGTTTAATCTCCTCTGATTCTTGGATTCTGAATTAAAAAAGGATGAAAATCTCCCTTGAAAATTTACATTCTAACTTCTCAATTCTGAATTCTAAATTGCTAAAGTTTAATCTCCTCTGATTCCTAGATTCTGAATTAAAAAAGGGTTAAAATCTCCCTTGAAAATTTACCTTCTAACTTCTAACTTCTAACTTCTAACTTCTAACTTCTCAATTCTCAATTCTGAATTCTCAAGTCTGAATTCTCAAGTTTAACCTCCTCTGATTCCTGGATTCTGAATTAAAAAAGGATGAAAATCTCCCTTGGAAATTTACCTTCTAACTTCTCAATTCTGAATTCTAAATTGCTAAAGTTTAATCTCCTCTGATTCCTGGTTTCTGAATTAAAAAAGGATGAAAATCTCCCTTGGAAATTTACCTTCTAACTTCTGAATTCTTAATTCTGAATTCTCAATTCTCAAGTTTAACCTCCTCTGATTCCTGGATTCTGAATTAAAAAAGGATGAAAATCTCCCTTGAAAATTTACCTTCTAACTTCTCAATTCTGAATTCTAAATTTACTATTCCACCTGATTAATACGACGAAGATTCAAAATATCACTCATATTTTTAATTTGAGTACAACTCCGTTCAAATTGTTGGCGATCGCTCACCTCAATACATAAATTAATAATCGCAGGATGACCGGGATTTGTTTTAACCTGAGCATTTTTAACATTAACATTATTATCCATCAAACGAGATAAAATATCCTTCAGTACACCCACTCTATCTAGAACTTCAATACAGATACTAACTGGATAAGTTTGAGGTCGTCCCTGATTTTCATTAGCACTATTCCAACTAACAGGAACTAACCTTTCTCCAGGAACACTTTCCACATTAGAACAACCTTGACGATGAATAGAAATACCATTCATACGAGTTACAGCTCCAATAATAGGCTCACCTGGAATCGGATTACAACAACCTGCTAAATGATACATTAAACCCTCTACTCCAGCGATTGGATTATAATTATTAGGAGATAAATTTTGAGTAGGTTTGTGTAAATATTTTTCTGAATAAATATCTGAATTCTGTTCAACTTGTGTTACTTCCCTAGAAGCATCTCGTAAACGATTAACCACTAAATTTAAAGTAGTTTCACCGTAACCCAAACCAGCCAATAAATCATCAACATTCTGATAATTTAATCTTTCTGCAACAAGTCGCATTTGCTCAGATTTCAGTAAAGATTCAAAACCTTTTTTACCCAATTCTTTTTCCAATAATTCTCTACCTCTAGCTAAATTTTCTTCTCTATTAGAGCGTTTATACCATTGACGAATTCGATTTCGCGCTCCACCAGTAATAACAAAATTTAGCCAATCTAAACTAGGATGACCATTTTTCTGAGTCAAAATTTCCACAATATCACCATTTTTTAAAAGACTATCTAAAGGTACTATTCGTTCATTTACCTTAGCACCTGTACAATGATTTCCTACTTCTGTATGAATGCGATAAGCAAAGTCTATTGGTGTCGAGCCATATTTGAGAGAAATAACATCACCTTTTGGTGTAAAAACATAGACATCTTCATAAAATAAATCCCTCTTAACAGTTTCCAAATATTCCCGATCATCTTTCAGGTCACTTTGCCATTCTAATAACTGTCGAAGCCAAGTAAATTTTTCATCTTCAGTTGTAATATTAGTATTACTATTACCACTTTCTTTATACTTCCAATGAGCGGCTATTCCATACTCAGCGATATGGTGCATTTCCACAGTTCTAATTTGCACTTCTACAGGTCGTCCAGTAGTTCCTATTACCCCTGTATGTAATGACTGATAACGATTAGGTTTTGGTAGACCAATATAGTCTTTAAATCTTCCAGGAATAGGACGATAAGAGTCGTGAACAATGGCTAAAGTTCGATAACAATCTTCCTTTTTTTTGACAATTATTCTGAGTCCAGAAATATCATATACTTCGTGAAATTCTTTTTGTTTTAAATACATCTTGCGGTAAATTCCATAAAGATGTTTAGGGCGACCACTAATGTCGTAATATTCTATTCCTGCTTCGTCTAATTTTCGTCTTAAATTTTCAGTCATTTCTAACAATCTAGCTTCTCTATCCGCTCGTTTATCCGCTACTAATTCTTGAATTTCCCGATAAGAATTTGGTTCAATATATTTAAAAGATAAATCTTCTAATTCCCATTTAATTCGACCAATACCCAAACGATTTGCTAATGGTGCAAATATTTCCCGTGTTTCTAATGCTTTACTTAACTGTTTATGAGGCGGTAAATGTTGAAGAGTTCTCATATTATGTAATCTGTCTGCCAACTTCACAACAATCACTCTAATATCTTTTGCCATTGCCAAAAACATTCGGCGAAAATTTTCAGCTTGTAGCTCTGTTTTGCTAGAAAAATTAAACTTAGAAAGTTTAGTTACACCTTCCACTAATAAAGCTACTTGCGAACCAAAATTTTGTTCTATTTCTTCAATAGTTACGTCAGTATCTTCAACAACATCATGTAGAAAACCTGCAGCAATCATCGCACTATCACCACCGAGATCTTTTAATAATCCTGCGACAGCTACAGGATGACAAATATAGGGTTCTCCTGATTTTCGATACTGCCCTTCATGTAACTTATATGCCAATTCAAATGCTCGACAAATTAATGCTATATCTACTGAACAGCTAGTTATATTATCACTTTTATTTCTGTTATCTAGACATTCTTGTAGCCAATCAGGAATTACACATGAAATTTGAGTTTTAGGGATAAGAGTTTTAGTGTTCATAGGAGTTAGTTTAGAGTTAATAAGTATCAGGTTTAAAGCGATTTTTGGTAAAAGATGGAATAGTTTGATAGTCCTGTAGTAAGCAGTCAGCTATCAGCAAATAATGAATAATTCCCTCTAAGATTAAAGAATTATACTTTTGCAGTAACTTTTAATTCTCTCTCAATTTATCAATAGCTTTTACCCGTTCCCAAATAAATAGCTAATGTCTGAATGCTTACCGAAATAATTAATAATTAAAAAAATTAAAAATCAGATAATTTAGGTTTAAAGTTTCCCCTTTCAAGGGGAAAAAATAAATCTTTTCCTTTTAGTGAATCCTTTCCCTAAAAGGGAGAGTTAATTATCCATTATCCATTATCCATTAATGAAGTCCTGTGTACTAATAGTAGTATTGCGACTCAAATTATTACTATACCATTACTGAAAGAATTTGAGTCTACTATTACCAGTTATATTTCTGTATTTTCCTAGCAGTAATTAAAAGTTTATATTCTATTATAAAGTAATCTAACTATCAAATAAGTTTTCCGTTGATAATTTCATTTTTTCTACAGATTATAGTATCTTGAGATGAGATGTAAATCTATATTTAGGTTTTTTCTAATAAAAAAATGCTGTATTAAGTACAAATGATCTTGTGTTTTTGACAATTTAATACTGTTTTTTATCCTTGCCTATTGCAACAGTGCCTATTGCCTATTCCCTTTTTCAGAGGACTCGGTTTCTGCATCTCAAATAAAAACGCTATATCTGTGATTTTTTATATTTTAATTTTAAGTATTTAGCCATCAGCTATTAGCTGGAGCTTCATTAACTTATTCTTGTGGAAGGAAGAATCATATTTTCAAGATTGAGCGAAAATTAAAAGTTACTCTAAAAGCATTCTTTGCTAATCTTTCTAATTAATTACTTGCTACAAGATTATTACGTAAGCATTCAGCTCTTAGCAGTCAGCTCTCAGCAATAAAAATGAACAATGTAGCTTGATAGACTAGACTATTAAGGATAGCTGATCGACTTTTATCCAGACTTTTAATTCTTTGAAACCTCTCAACTTTTTTTGCCTCTTTTAAAAGTAATGAAGCTGATATAAGCATTCAGATAAAGCGCCATAAAAATGAACAATGTAGTTTGATATACTAGACTATTAAGGATAGCTGATCGACTTTTATCCAGACTTTTAATTCTTTGAAACCTCTCAACTTTTTTTGCCTTTTTTAAAAGTAATGAAGCTGATATAAGCATTCAGCTCTTAGCAGTTAGCTCTCAGCAATAAAAATGAACAGTGTCCCTTGATAGACTAGACTATTAAGGATAGCTGATCGACTTTTATCCAGACTTTTAATTCTTTGAAACCTATCAACTGTTTTTTCCTTTTTTAAAAGTAATGAACCTGATAGCTTACCGCTGAATGCTTACATTATTACTAAGGAAAAGTTCAAGGCTAATACCTGAATATTTACTTTTAATTTTTATAGTAATATTCTGGAAACTAGAATTATAAAACTATAAGGAACACAGAACAGGCAACAGGCAATAAGGAATAGAAGAAAAATCAAGGTAGTTCTACCTCATTAGTCTAAAAAACGCTATATCCCTATATATTTAGATATTATTATGACAATCAAGTTATATTATCCAATAGGGGTTAATCAATATGGATATCTAAAAATATAA
>NZ_JAAHHT010000080.1 GCF_010672085.1 Okeania sp. SIO3I5 | reverse complement strand
CTCGAAGCAATCCCGTCTTGTGACTGAAAATAGTACGTCTAGCGAAAAAAGTAAAGGTATTAGAAGTTTGACTTTTACTCTTTGGCATTCTGATAAAAAGCAAGAAAATCTAAGACAATTAGAGCTAGTCTGGAAAAATCGGAAACAGCAAAAGGAAAGCCAAACTGAAAAACGTAATTATAGTCATCAAAAACAACAAATTGATACCCAAAGTAGAGAATTAAATCCTAGTCTGAAAGAAAATATTAGAAATTATCTTTCTGTATTATTTAGTAGGGATAAATCTGTAGATTTATATCAAGCAGGTGAAGTAGAAGCAAGTGAAGAACGTACTAATCTCAAAGAAGTATTTATCGACCTTTTTCTTAAACCGTGGGATAAAAAATTACCTACTGAAGCTAGGATAAGAGCCACAGTTGAAGATGATTTATTTACGGACAAAAATGATATTCTGGCTATGGAATACTTTACAAAAGAAGAAAAAAAGTACAATAAAGTCGTAATTATTGGTGGTCCGGGTCAAGGTAAATCTACTTTAGGGCAACAACTTGCTCAAGTACATAGAGCTAAATATCTAAATAGAGAATATGAATTTACCGAAAATATAAAAGTTGAACGCATTCCCTTTCGAGTAGTCTTGAAGTATTTTGCTCAATGGTTATCAAATAGAGATAGAAATGAATTTTCTCGTTTAGAAAATTACCTAGCAATAGAAATTGGTAAAATTATATTTAAACCAGAAGGGATATCTGCTGCTAGCATACAAGATATTTTTAAAAAGAAAGAATGCCTCTTAATTTTAGATGGATTAGATGAAATTTCAGATGCTCGTCTACAAGAGCGAATGGTTGATGAAATTAATACTTTTTTAGACTGGGCAGAATACATAAAAGTTGATTTAAAAGTAGTAGTAACTTCTCGTCCTATTCGTCCTATTATGTATCAAAAAGATTCCTATTTTGAAACATTTCGTCATTTGAAAATATTGGAACTGAAAAAAGAACAGGTAACAGAATATGCTCAAAAATGGGTAAGAACTAAAGAAACTGATGATGGAGAACAAACAAGAATACTTGATATTCTCAAAGAATGTGGGGAAGATGAGAGAATTTCTAGGTTGTTAACAACTCCCCTGCAAGTAACTATTATCTTACTGCTTATTAAAAGTGGCGGAAGACCTCCAGGGGAAAGAGAAGCCTTATTTAATGATTACTGGACAATCATACTAAAGCGAGAAAAAAGTAAAGACAAAAACTTAATTAAGACTGGTGACGAAGTTCTTCTTAATGTTCATTCTTACTTGGGCTATTTGTTACACGAGCGTGCTTCTTCTAATACTGCTGATAATTCTAATATTAACGTTCAGTCTCTTTTACCAGAAGATGAATTTAGAAAGGCAATTAAGAAAGTATTACGAGAAAACGATGACTATTCATCCAATGAAGATATTAATGATACAATTGAGCAATTTGTGACTGATGCTAAAGATAGATTAGTTTTGATTGTTGAACCACAACCAGGACTATTTGGCTTTGAACTTAGGTCTTTTCAAGAATTTTTTGCTGCTGTCTATCTTTTTAGAAAAGGTAATAAATTTAAAAAATTGAGGGAAAAAATTGCAGCAGTTGATTCAGAACATTGGCGATATGTTTCTTTATTTTTAGCAGGTAGAATTGTTAGAGATTCAGGAAAAAAAGAATCTCAGAAAATTTTGACCAAAGTTTGTCGTCCGCTAGACAAAGAAAATAAAAATCACAATCAAAATTCTTTCTTAAGACCTGGTGCTTGGTTTGCTTTAAAGGTAGTAGTGGATGGTTCTTTAACTAAATCTAAATATCGTAATATCCAATATGATTTAATTGATTATGGTTTAGAAGTTTTAGATACAGGACTTACAAGTGAGCAAATGTCTCAGCTAATTTCTTATACAAAACAGCTATCTCAAGCAGATAAAAATGATCTTTTACGAAAAGTTTTAGAAGGTAAATTTAACGGTATAAATTTTCCAGAGAGTTGTTGGGAAAATGCCTTGCATATTTATGGCAGATATTTTCCACAAGAAGATTTTCTTAAAGAAAAAATAGATGCACTTTTTGAGAGTGAACAAAAGAATCTAATTTTATCTGCTTTTAATATTGCTGTACCGCATATACCTGACTTTGTATGGATAGCAAAACGTTTAGAAAATTATTGGTCATACTGGATAGAGAATAAAGATATAGTAACTAAATTTTTGTCTAGAGATGATAAAAAGGAACTATTAAGGTTTTGGTCACTTTCTGAAAGTCAATCTGAAAAACTTGCAGGGGTAGTTATTGAAAATTGGCGATTTTATTTACATCACTCAGAAAAAATAAACTGGGAATTTACACAACCTCCAGGATTAGCAGAGCAATTGATTTTATTGTTAGAAGTTTTGCAAATAATAGCTAATTATAGGCAAAGGAAACCTTTTAAAGAAATTGAAATCAATGTTTTGTCTGATACTAATATTAATATATCAATCAAATCCAGGAACACTTCATATACTTTAGATATTCCCAGTGAAAGAATAGATAGTGTTGCTCGGTTAGTACAAAATAATGATTTCATTTTACCAGTCAAACTAGCCCTTTGGACAGTTTTTTGGTTATTTAATCAACCAGATAAACAAAATATAGAGTTATTTGGGAATTTTATTAAAGATAATTCACCCTTACCAGACTATTTTGATAGATTATGCTCTATCTCAGAACTAGATGATTTTTTGCCTCTTTTAACCTTAGCTATTAAGGTAAATACTAATCAACAAGATACATTTGCAAATTTTTTAGATTATTTGGATGGTTCTACTCAAATATCTATTGCTGAAGAAATAGATAAAGTAATTAAAGAATTTTTAGATAAAGATAATGACAAAGAAAAACAACGACTTATTATTGCCTTACTAACATCAATGGGATTAGATGAGTTTTTTCCTCAACTAATTTCTACTGCTAGAAAAATAGGAGTTAAACTATATGAATTAGTAGGAGCATATCTCGCATTTTACTCATTCAACCCAGACTTAGAATATCCTCCAGAGCAACTACAAAAAATGCTAACTATTGTTGAAAAAGCAATACAAAATAGAGAAAAGCCATATAAAAATTTATGGTTAATCTTTACAGGTATTTGGTCATATTCTTCAGAAGTTATAGACTATGCACGTCAAATTCTTGAATTATTTCTTGAGAAGTATTCTGAATCTTACCCTTTTCCTCCTGCTAGCTTAGGTATAACTTTATTCCTAAAGCTGCTTAAACATGATGCTAATATCTTAGATTTAGCACCTAATTTGTTTACTACATTACCACTATATAAGCTAATCGAAGTAGACAGATATAAACGACGAAATAACCCAATCGAAATAGACATAGTAGCCATATATGAATCTTTTATTAAACCTGATGAAAAATATATTTCTAGATTTACACCATTGCTGACTCATAGCAATAAATCAGTTCGTGTTGGCAGCGCATTGATTTTCAAAGCAATAAGGGATTCATCTAATCGTTCAATAGCAACAAAAAGACAATTGTTCCCAGATATTTCTATATATTTCAATTTAGGAATAGAATTTATTCACAAAGAAAAAACGAAAGATCGTCTAATCGGTATAACACTTCTATCTTTGTCAGATTATCCTATCGAAGAGAAGCAATATCAAAGTTTGATTTTGAATAATTTAGAAAATCCAAAAACAGAAGCAGAAGAAGAAGCTTGGAATAAGTTTCTCAAGGAAATTCCAATGGATTCCGAAAAACATTTGATGTGGCGTACATTTCTAGAAGAAATTTTGAGAAAACCTGCTGTTTATAGTAGTTCAGTATTAAGAATAGCAATGGAACGATACCTTGAAATTGTTGGTAAGAACGACTTTTATGACCCAGATCCAATACCATTCTAGAAAATTATTCTTTCAGCGAATAAAAATTTCGTAGTCCTGCATAAAAGTATCGATAAAATACTTCACTGGGAAAATTATTGCTAATTTTTAGATATGAGGAAAAAAAGTTAATGCCAGCGAAAGACTTATACCACGATGCCGTAAAAAATGCCTTAATTAAAGATGGTTGGAATATTACACACGATCCTTTAATTTTATCTATCGGTAAAAAAGATTTATTTGTAGATTTAGGAGCAGAAAAGTTAATTGCAGCAGAGAAAAGTAACCAAAAAATTGCTGTAGAAATAAAATGAATTTAGAATGAGCGAATGAGCGAATGAGCGAATGAGCGAATAGCTTTGTTGTATGAAAACTTATGGATTCCGCACAAGATCCAAGCTTATGTACTTCATACTCCTACAACTATTGTTCAATAAACATCTCCAAAAATCAAAAATGAAATCAATTCAAGAGCTGAAATCAACAATTTCATTCCCTATTCCCTGACTTCTGCAAGAAATCTAATAAATAAATCAAACATCAAATATTAATAAAAAAAGGCTGAAACTTATACCAGTAAAGGCTTTGAGCTATTTAACTATTGGCCAATAAATGAATAAAGCATCAAAAATTGATAAAAAAAGGCTGAAACTTATACCAGTAAAGGCTTTGAGCCATTTAACTATTGGCCAATAAATGAATAAAGCATCAAAGATTGATAAAAAAAGGCTGAAACTTATACCAGCAAAGGCTTTGAGCCATTTAACTATTGGCCAATAGAATAATAGAAAGAGGGTGATATAGCACTACGCAAATAGGTTAGGACGTTTATAAATGCTCAAACGAGCGTCAGGGATTATTTTTGAATGCATGAATTTTGAATGCATGAATTGCGCGTAGCGCTATATAGCAGCCACTAGGTTCACCTTTCATGTCGGATCTAACCAAAAAGCGGAACGGATGTTCTATGGCTATTGCAACAAAGCCATTTTGAACTTTGAATTTTAACTTTCCAACTCCCGCCTTCCCTCCAACGCACGCGCCAATGTCACTTGATCGGCATATTCTAAATCTCCTCCCATAGGCAAACCAAAAGCAATGCGCGTCACCTTTGTAAAAGGTCTCAACAACTGACCAACATATAAAGTAGTAGTCTCTCCCTCCACACTCGGACTAATAGCAATAATCACTTCCTGAATATTTCCCTGACTAACTCGCCGTACCAACGGTTGAATAGTCAACTGTTCCGGTCCGATGCCATCCATCGGCGAAATGACTCCCCCCAGAACATGATATTCACCCTTATATTCCCGTGTTTTCTCCAAAGCAATAAGATCGCGGGAGTCAGAGACAACACAAATAACCTCCTTATCTCGCTGAGGGTTGCGACAAATTTCACAAATAGGTTCAGCAGATAAATGGAAACATTTCTCACATAAACCTACCTTTTTCCTCGCATCAACCAAAGCTTGAGCTAAAGCTTGAACTTCGGCTTCCGGGCGCTTAATAATATGTAGTGCTAAACGTTGTGCTGTTTTAGGGCCAACTCCAGGCAATTGTTGTAATTGTTCAATTAACCGAGCTAAAGGTCGTGTATAAATTTTGGATTTCCTCCGATTTAGTTATTAGTTATTAGTTATTAGTTATCAGTCGCGATCGCTGAAGCATCGGGCTTGATATAGTTTATAAAGATATAGTCAAATATAACATATCCTCCTGCATTGCAGGTGTTACCTTAACTGGTACTAAAAATTAAATGCTCTGAGTGTGGGCATCTTGACCGCTCCGAGGTGTACTTCACCAAGGCAATCCACTGTATGAATTATCAATTAGGACAGATACAGTTGAAATCCTTTTTTTTCCATCATCAAATCTTTCCATCATCAAATCTTTCCATCATCAAATCTTTCCATCATCAAATCTTTCCATCATCAAATCTTTCCATCATCAAATCTTTCCATCATCAAATCTTTCCATCAAATCTTTCCATCATCAAATCTTTCCATCAAATCTTTCCATCAAATCTTTCCATCATCAAATCTTTCCATCTAGCACTCTTGAGTCGAAAATCACCAACATTTTCATTTTCTAGAGCTACCCGAAAAAATCGGCGCGTCAAAGAATTTTCGGTTGCATCCTCACAATTTTTGTGATATTCTAAATGTTAGTTGGGGTAACTCGCCCATATGCATGATTTTTTATTCAACCAAGTTTCCTGACTGAAAGACTTTTCAATCTTCAGGAATTTTTCTCAGGAGCAATAGCAGAAATATTTTCATCTTTGAGAGTTTCCCATTAATGGTTGTTTTTTCCTCATCAAATCTTTCCATCTAGCACTCTTGAGTCGAAAATCACCAACATTTTCATTTTCTAGAGCTACCCGAAAAAATCGGCGCGTCAAAGAATTTTCGGTTGCATCCTCACAATTTTTGTGATATTCTAAATGTTAGATGGGGTAATTCGCCCATATGCATGATTTTTTATTCAACCAAGTTTCCTGACTGAAAAAACTTTTCAATCTTCAGGAATTTTTCTCAGGAGCAATAGCAGAAATATTTTCATCTTTGAGAGTTTCCCATTAATGGTTGTTTTTTCCTGATCAAATCTTTCCATCTACCACTCTTGTCTTGAGTGCAAAATTACCAACATTTTCATTTTCTAGAGCTACCCGAAAAAATCGGCGCGTCAAAGAATTTTCGGTTGCATCCTCACAATTTTTGTGATATTCTAAATGTTAGATGGGGTAATTCGCCCATATGCATGATTTTTTATTCAACTTAAATTACTTAGGGCTTGCTGATTAAATATAAAAGGATTGACAGGTAAAGGTTATAGGATTTTTGAGTCCTTAAAAAGTACCAGCTTTTATAGCTCTTGCCGCCAAAAAGTAGTATTTTGGGATGATTATGACAGAAAAATTGTCCCTCAATTTTTCTGACTATCTCCTCTAAAATTCCCATTTCTCCTGACTACTGACTACTGACTACCGACTACTAGAAACAGCAATAATACTTTTTCAGCAAACCCTACTTACTAAGGTATAGTCAAAAAATATTCAGGAATTTTTCCTAGGAGTAATGGGAAAAATATTTTCATAAAGTTGAAAAATACTCCCCTACTTCCCTACTCCCCTAATCCCAATCTATAAGCTTTAACCTTACTATCAATTCCTGTAATATCCGTACCTACAACAACAGCATAAGCTCCCAAATTAATAGCTTTTTTTGCCATTGCTGGAGAAGCAATACCACCTTCACAAATTGCCGGAACTCCTAAACTTTCTACCATCTGCTTTAATAGTTCAAAACCAGGAGGAGATTCTGTTTTAGTTTCCTGAGTATAACCATACAAAGTAGTACCAATAAAATCCGCACCTGCTGCTGCTGCTACCCTTGCTACTTCCATAGTATCCACATCTGCCATTACTGGTTTTCCCAATTCATTGTGGATGAAATCAATTAATGTTTCTACAGTCACTCCCTCCGGACGTTTTCTGAGAGTAGCATCAATAGCAATAATATCCGCACCAACTTGAGCGATCGCTTCAGCATCTGAAAAACGGGGGGTAATATAAATTTCAAACCCTGGTATTTGTTGCTTCCACAAACCAATAATAGGTTGAGTAATTCTCTGTCGCACCGCCCGAATATGGGATGGGGTATCTATTCTGACTCCCACCGCACCTTGATTTATAGATGCTTGTGCCATTGCTGCAATTACTTCTGGATGATGTAAAGGGGAATTTGTCGGAGCTTGACAAGAAACTATTAAACCTTTTGGTAATAGTAAATTAGGATCTTTGTTAGTCATAATTCAAAACTGATAACTGATAACTGATAACTGATAACTGAAAAGAGGAGCTTGACAAGAAACTATTAAACTTTTTGGTAATGGTAAATTAGGATCTTTGTTAGTCATAATTCAAAACTGATAACTGATAATTGAATATTAGCCTTTTAGTAATAGTAAATTGGGATGTTTTTTAGTCATAATTGAAAATACCAGTGATAACATTCTCTTCCCTCCTGACTCCTGACTCCTTACTTATTACTCTTTCTTCCCTTTAGTCATAATTCAAAAATTATTTTGTAGTAATTAAAATTCATAATTTATCTCAAATCCGCTTAATTCGATATAAAAAAAATTTTCATTTTCAGCAAAGAGTAATTTTTCTAAATTCTCTTCCTTCCTGACTCCTTACTTCTGACTCCTTACTTCTTACTTATTACTTCTTACTTATTACTCCTTACTTATTACTCCTTACTTATTACTCCTTACTTATTACTTATTACTCGTTCTTCCCTTTAGTCATAATTCAAAAATTATTTTGTAGTAATTAAAATTCATAATTTATCTCAAATCCGCTTAATTCGGCATAAAAAAATTTTTCATTTTCAGCAAATAGTAAATTTTTCTAAATTCTCTTCCTTCCTGACTGCTTACTTATTACTCCTTACTTATTACTCTTTACTTATTACTCCTTACTTATTACTCCTTACTCCTTACTCCTTACTTTCCTCCTGACTCCTGACTCCTGACTCCTAATTAGTTAGTAAATCTATCATTCTACTCAATAAATATTCAAGATTAATTGGTTTAGGCAAACATTCATCCACACCAGCAGCATAACAATTTTCCCGATCTATTTCTGTATTAAAAGTAGTTAATGCCAAAATTTTAATATTTTTACTGCTAGTTGTTGTGCGTAACTGCTCAATAATTTCTATACCATTAATTCCTGGCAAGTGCATATCTAAAATTACAGCAACAGGTTGCAACAAAATAACTTGCTCAACAGCAGTAGAACCTTCTATTATCCACACAACTTTTAATCCTGCTGCTGTCAAAATCTCACAAATTACTGTAGCGATATCTTCTTCTTGTTCAATCAATACTACAGTACCTTGCAAGGATAAAATATTTGATAAACTTTCTCCTTTTTGTCTGAGTTTTTCATTTGCTGATTTGAGTGGTTGTGCTGGTAATTTAACTGTAAAAATAGAGCCGACATTAACAGTAGATTCTACCTGAATAATTCCATTATGAAGTTCAACTAATTGTTTAGTTAAAGCCAAACCTAAACCAGTACCTCCTTGTTGACGACTATAAGGAGAATCTAGTTGTTTAAATTTCTTAAATAACAATGGTTTTTGCTCTTGAGAAATTCCTATACCAGTATCTTCCACTTGAAAAATTGCTGTATTTTGATCTCTCATAACTTTAAGTGTGACAGTTCCCCCACTAGGAGTAAATTTAATCCCATTACTCAGAAGATTAAAAAGAATTTGTTTAACTCTCCTTTTGTCAGCCGTAAATCTATCTAACTCTGGATTTATATGATGTTCAAAAAATAGTTGAACTTCATTTTGTTCGGCTTTTTCTCTAAAATTTTGCCAAATTTCATAACTGACTTTCGATAAAGAAAATTCACTAATTTTCAAGACTGTTTTGCCTGCTTCTACTTGAGATAAATCGAGAATATCATTGATTAATTCCAGCAGATGTTCGCCACTATCGTGAATTGTTTGTAGATAAATTCTTTGCTTTTGTATTGGCATTTTTTTAGCTCCTCTGTTGCCATAAGACCACTGCAAAAGAGTTGAAGAAATACCAATAACACAGGTAAGAGGAGTGCGTAATTCATGGCTCATTGTTGCTAAAAATTCACTCTTAGCACGGTTAGCTGATTCTGCACTTTGAACTGCATCATAAAGGTCTTGAGTTCGCTCAACTACTCGTTTTTCTAAAGTTTCTTTTTGCTTTTGTAATTCTGCATATAATTGAGCTTGATAAATTGCTATAGCTAGATGTTCTGCAATTTCTTTGAGAAATCTTTTTTCATTGTCTTGCCACTCTCGCTCAGAACATTGATGGGCAATTAATAATCCCCACAATTTTTGATCAACTATAATTGGTACTATTAATTTAGCTTTGATTTGATATTGTCGCATCAAATCTAGTAGACAAGGAAATCTAGCATAAGATATTTCTACATCAGCTATGGTGTTAATAGAGATTTTGCTATATTTAACTATAGATTCATTAGAGGGTAAAAAACAATTTTCTCCTTCACTTAAACCTAATACAGAAGAAATTTGCTCAGATGCCAAAGCTTCATATTTCACAACTCCTTTTTGTTGATTGACTGCTGTAATATTATTTGTTAATAACAAAGGATTATCAAATTCATAAATCAATAATCTATCAACTTTTATAAAATTTCTGACCTGCTTTACAGCAGTTGATAAAATTTCTGGCAGTTCTAAACTTTGACGAATTTGAGCTGTGACTTGATTCAGGAGTTTTTCTTGTTCTAATTGTTGGTGTAGAGCTGTCTCAATAGGTTTACATACTAATGAATATTGTTGATGACTCAGAACAGAATCTGATGCTAATAATTTATTATTTTGTGGCAAATTAGTTTGTGTTATTAATTCACTATCAGTAGTAGATATACCATGAAAATTAATTTTTGAATCATTTATTGAAAGTAATTTTGATGGCTCAGGATGATTTTTTTTAATCTTTGGTTTTTGATGACTTGTCGGCTCTAAAATCGAATCTATATTGTCATTATCAGTTAATAATTTGAGTAATTTTAAAGTAAATTCACTCTGGATATTAGCATTATTTACTTTTAGATGATTTATTCTAGATTTAAGTTGAGATATAATTTCTAATTGAGTTTTGTCTGCCTCTAATGTATTAATAATTTGGCGTACAAAAAGTTGAATTGCCTCTGGAGCAAAACTTAAACCTACATTAAATTTTAAATTTCCCAAATTTGTCTTTGAAAAGGGAAACCTAAAAGAGTTAAATTGGAAATTATAATTTTTTTCTTGGTGTTCTTTACTTTGGCTCTGATTGTCTGCTGACTCCTTAACTACTTTGCCCCACAAAAGTCCATTAAACTCCTTTGAAATAACTGCTGTGAACTTTACCCCTGAAAATATAAGGGATTGAGTAGTGGCAAATATATCTTCCGTAATGACTATGCTATCTAAACCTTGAACTGTTTGTTGCAAGAGCTGACTTAATAGCTCAAATATATTTAAAGACAAAATTAAATTTGGTTTTGCAGGTGGGAAACTGGGCATTTCCCCAGTTATTTTGTATGAAATGGCCATAATACTATTCTAAAGCCGTACAAAGAGCATTGTTTGTGCAATCATCAAATACTGATTAGATTTTAGATTGTTTAATCTAACTGTAAATTATTCCAAATTAACATATCCTCATAAAATATTTTTCATATAGGTTATTCCTGATTAGTTTCAATGAGCAATTCAACTCAGCTTCCATTCAATTCTAGGATTGGAAATTTGCCTTCTCACAATTTCCAAGTTAATTCTGCTACCTTAGTACAGAGAGTAGCAGAAAAATTTAAACTACAACCAGAATTACCGGGAGTTATTATTACTCAAAGTACACAAATGTTGGGTATGATTTCTCAAATTAGATTCTTGGAATATATGAAATTACCTGAAAATAAAAAAGTCTATAATAGACGTCCTATTTGTGAATTGTTAGATTTGATCAGCACTCCTCCTCTAATTCTTTCTGAAAATTTTCAAATTAATTCAGCAGTTATTACTGCACTAAATAGACCAAAACAATATGTTTATGAACCTTTAATTATAGTTTTATCTAATGCCAGTTTGAGATTAATAGATTTACATGATTTATTATTGGCACAATCAGAAATTTTACGAAACCAAAATAAAAAATTTCAAGAACAAATGGAAAAATCTCGCTCGGAAATCCCAGAATTATATGTTGAAGAAGAAGATGATGAACCTACTGGTTTTCTCTTAGACTCAAAACCCCTAATCAAAAAAATTGAAAATAAACTCAAAGATCAAAAAAATATATAAAAGGGAGTAGGGAGTAGGGAATGGGGAATAGGGGAAGACAAAATTATTTTTCACAAAGAAATTCACCATAACTTTAGGAATATTAATACTTATATTTTGGCACGTATAGACTAATTTCTATCTTCAGAAAATGTTGCTCAAATTCGTCTATTAATACTTAGAGTACGTTGCAGTCTCTCAAACTAGCAGTTCTAAAAATGGCTGACTTAGAGTCTCTAAATTCAAGCTTTTTTCCAGACATTATTTTTGTTAATAAACTTCAGAATTACCTTTGCTTAAGCAATAGTTATAACTTGAAAATATGCGACTCCTGTATCTAATATAAAATCCGGTTGAATACTTATTATATAGTTGGGGATGGGGAGTAGGAGAGATTGAATATTGAAGTAATTATAGCGTTTCTCAAGAAGCGTGAGGTACAGTTGTTTTTTTGATTTTATATTCCCTGCTTCCCGAATTATTACTCCCTACTCCCTACTCCCTAAAAATATAGATACAAACTTTGAAACTCTTACCGAATAATTGATAATTAAATAATTACAGCAATGCATGAGGATGGTGAGGTACACTTAATCTATTTGCAGTTCAGCCTTCTTATCTTTAACAACCTGGAAGGTTGAACTGCCAAAATTACCAAATAAAATTTTGTACCTCACGCGCCTCCGAAATTGCTGTAAATAATTCAGGTTGAAAACCTGCCCAATAAAAGGGAAAAAAATAAATTTTTTCCTTTTAGTCAATTTAGTCAGTCCTCTCCCTTTTTGGGAGAGGTAATTATCAATTATCAATTAATGAACTCTATTCCCTAATCTTGTAAATATTTTCTGAACAACTGTGTCGAGGATTGCTATATTTACATTAGTCTATAAATGTAGTAAAGTAAAACTAGGTTCTAACTAAATATGAATAGCTGTTAGGTTATAAGAATATGTGAAATATCACTACTATAACTTACAATTTAAGTACAACTAAGTACAACTAAGTACAACAAGTCAACTATTCCTGAAACTAAAAATTAGTTGCCTAATAGCTTGAATCATAAATTTAGGTCTAAATCAGTTAAACTTAGGAGCAATAAATGAAGTTACCAACTTTTCTAATAATAGGAGTACAAAAAGCAGGAACTACATCTATATATGGATATTTAACAGAACATCCCCAAGTTTATATGAGTCCGCGCAAGGAAACAAATTTTTTTTGTGTGGATAGAGAAAAAAAGCCAGAAGAAAACAGAGAAAGAAAACCATGGATGGGAAATAAAACGAGAATTGATACCTGGGAAAAATACTGCGAACTTTTTATAGATGTGAAGGATGAAATAGCTGTCGGGGAAGCATCTCCCAACTATCTTGTTAGATATCAAATTTCATCGGAAATGATTAAAAATTATCTTCCTGATGTGAAAATGATTGCTATATTAAGAAATCCAGTAGACAGAGCTTATTCTGATTATTTAATGCACCTTCGTGATGGGATAAATGCGGGAAAACTTCGTTCTTTAAGTGAACAAGTTAAATTTCATTCCGAGACTTCTTCAACCATCAAGAAAGGATTATATTACACACCAATAAAACATTATTTTGATACTTTTGGTCAGGAAAAATTAAAAATTTTCCTCTATGATGATTTAACCAAAGATTCTGTAAAAATGATGCAAGAAATTTATAGATTTATCGGAGTAGATGATACATTTAATCCTGATACATCTAAGCGTAAACAATCTGCTGCTGTTCCAAAGAATCAAACATTGAATAATTTATTACAAACAAGGAATCCAATCAGAACTGCTATTTCATCAACTCTCAAGTTAGCAATGTCTTTGGAAATGAGACAAAAATTACGCTCTGGTTTAGTTAACTTAAATTCAGGAGGAAAAGAACTTCAACCTCTTTCTTCAGAAGAACGTCAACTATTAACTGACTTCTACCGTGAAGATATTCTCAAGTTACAAGATTTGATTCAAAGAGACCTTTCTTCTTGGTTAATTATAGAATAATCTCTCACTCTTAGCAGGAAAGCGATCGCTAAATTTCGACTTCTGAGATTACGAGTACCTTGCTTGCGAATACGGGAGCAAGATGCTCGCACTCTTACACTTTCCCACTTCCTTTTTGACAATTAATTGAACTATTGAACAATAGACCTCTCCGGAAAAGAGGGAGTAGGGAGTAGGGAGTAGGGAGTAGGGAGTAGGGGGAAAGAATTGATGATTTATACACGATAATTGATTTAATTTTTGATTATCGGAGATGTCTAATAGTCTGGAGAGGAAATTGGCAAGGTGGCGCTCGCCTCATTTTTCAGTTTTGATAATTAATTTAACTATTGAACAATAGTCTGGAGAGAAAGTTGGCAAGATAGCGCTCGCCTCATTTTTCAGTTTTGATAATTAATTTAACTATTGAACAATAGTCTGGAGAGAAAGTTGGCAAGGTAGCGCTCGCCTCATTTTTCAGTTTTGATAATTAATTTAACTATTGAACAATAGTCTGGAGAGAAAGTTGGCAAGATAGCGCTCGCCTCATTTTTCAGTTTTGATAATTAATTTAACTATTGAACAATAGTCTGGAGAGAAAGTTGGCAAGATAGCGCTCGCCTCATTTTTCAGTTTTGATAATTAATTTAACTATTGAACAATAGTCTGGAGAGAAAGTTGGCAAGATAGCGCTCGCCTCATTTTTCAGTTTTGATAATTAATTGAACTATTGAACAATAATGTTGAGAGAAATTTGGCAAGGTAGCGTTCGCCTCATTTTTCAGTTTTGATAATTAATTTAACTATTGAACAATAGTCTGGAGAGAAAGTTGGCAAGATAGCGTTCGCCTCATTTTTCAGTTTCGACAATTAATTGAACAATAGTCTGGAGAGAAAGTTGGCAAGATAGCGTTCGCCTCATTTTTCAGTTTCGACAATTAATTGAACAATAGTGTTGAGAGAAAGTTGGCAAGATAACGTTCGCCTCATTTTTCAGTTTCGACAATTAATTGAACAATAGTGTTGAGAGAAATTTGGCAAGATAGCGGTCGCCTCATTTTTCAGTTTCGACAATTAATTGAACAATAGTCTGGAGAGAAATTTGGCAAGATAGCGACCGCCTCATTTTTCAGTTTTGATCATTAATTTAACTATTGAACAATAGTCTGGAAAGAAAGTTGGCGAAGGTAGCGCTCGCCTCATTTTTCAGTTTTGATCATTAATTTAACTATTGAACAATAGTCTGGAGAGAAATTTGGCAAGATAGCGGTCGCCTCATTTTTCAGTTTTGATCATTAATTTAACTATTGAACAATAGTCTGGAGAGAAATTTGGCAAGATAGCGACCGCCTCATTTTTCAGTTTCGACAATTAATTGAACAATAGTCTGGAGAGAAATTTGGCAAGATAGCGACCGCCTCATTTTTCAGTTTTGATCATTAATTTAACTATTGAACAATAGTCTGGAGAGAAAGTTGGCGAAGGTAGCGATCGCCCCACTATTCAATTTTGATTGATCATTAATTTAACTATTGAACAATAGTCTGGAGAGAAAGTTGGCGAAGGTAGCGATCGCTAAAATTTGACTTCTGAGATTGCCAGTATGGGAGCATATTGCTCCCACTACCAAACTCCCTACTCCCTCACTCTTGGATAATATTGAGCTAAAAATTTCTCAGCGTCATAGCGATCGCTCACTTTCCCATCCAAAGTTGCAGATAAAATATCGTCTAACATCAACTTAAACTGACGCCCCGGTTTATAACCCATCGCTTTCAAATCTTTGCCATTCAAAATAGGTTTAACATTCACCCAATCAGTCAAATATTGCCAAACCCGACGTCGCATCCAACGCTCACATTGCACAATAATCAAAATCAACATCGGTAGATCGTACTCCCTCAACAACCACACCACCTGACTCGGAGTCTCACATTTTGGCAAATTCTCCATAACCTTAACCTTTGCCAACTCCAACTCCTCCAACCTCTTAATACTATCCACAGGCAACTGTAAATTTTTCCCTACCAAACCGCGATACTCAGATTCCAAACCAACAATCAAAACCTCCAACCGCATTTGCCAATGAGATAACTTTTTCTCCGAATCCAAACGTCGTAAACACCTATCCATCAAACACACCTGTTGCCATAACTTCCTATCTAATTCCAAAGTGCGATGAATACAACGCAACGCTCCCAGATTTCCCAATAACTTTAACGCAGGTTTCCAGTAGGGAGCTTGCAAAATATATTTCAGCTCACTTTTGAGACGAGTTTCTAAAGCAGGTGCCCTTCTATTTTTTTCTAATTTCCCGGCAACTTCGCGATCGTATACTCCACTATTAATGGCATAACGAATATATTCCTCTGTTTTCTCTTCAATCTCAAACCCCAATCTCACCGCAAACCGAACCCCCCGATAAATGCGAGTCGGATCTTCAATAAAACTGTTAGCGTGTAACACCCGAATTTTTTTGTCTTGCAAATCTGACAACCCACCAAAATGATCGAGCAATTCTCCAGCGCGAGGTTTAGTCAGTCGTGCTGCCAAAGCATTAATAGTAAAATCTCGACGATACAAATCTTGGCGAATCGAACTTACTTCCACTTCTGGGTTAGCTGCGGGATAGGGATAAAATTCTGTACGAGCAGTAGCAATATCTATCCAAAGGGAGTCTAACACTGGATCGTTGTGCCAGAGGAGAGCAGCAGTTTGAAATTGCCCATGAACTTCCAAACGTGCTGTCGGATAAATTTTTTGCAGTGCTTCTGCTAACTCTACTGCTGGTGCTTTTTCTTCTGAGTCTGAGTGATAACCATCTACAACTAAATCTATATCTGTTAATAATAGAGTCTCATCGAATTTTGATAACAGTAAATCTCTGACTCCTCCTCCAATCAGATATAGTTGCCAACCTCGTTTTTCTGCCAACTCAGCAACACAGTTGAGGAGTTGCCATAGTTGAGGTGCGAGACGCTGTTGTAAAAGTTCGGTAATCGATCTACAAGTTTCACCGGGAATACAACCTAATTGTTGATCTTGAGGGCGTTGTTGTTGATGCAATTCTCGTAAAACGTCGGTGCGGGTGACTATTCCAACTAAGGAATTATTTTCCAATACAGGCAACCGTCCAATATCGTAAGTTACCATCAATTCTTGGATTTCTGGGAGAGTTGTTTCTGGGGAAATAGTTTTGAGTTGGGGTGTCATGTAACCTTTGACTGGAGAATGACTAAAACCATGATGGAGGGCGATATCGATATCTCGCCGAGAAATAATTCCCACTAATTTTTCAGATGAGTCTACTACTGATAAACCTGAATGATTATAACGTAATAGTATTCGGTGAGTTTCTTCTATGGATGTCTCTGGAGGAATAGTACGAACTGGAGATGACATCAAATCTCTAGCAGTAGGTGGCTGAGGAATTTGATTTTTGAGTTTGTCTACCAGTTTTGCTAATGTTGCTTCGGGATTTGTGTCTCGGCGACTAACTGCTGCTGCTCGGTGATGCCCCCCACCTCCTAATGGTTGGAATAATTGGTTGAGGTTTGTCTCTGGGATTCGCGATCGCCCGATAATATTTAAGCTTTTTTCTGTTGTATTTTTGAGGGAGTGGGTGTGAGCAAGTAGGAGAGCGTCTATTTCTGTGAGTTCGATTAAACTGGAAGCTAAACTGGATAAACTGGGAACGTATTCATCTGTTTCTAAGAGTATCGAACCTATTTGATAATTTCTCACAGTGGAACGTTGCAAATTTTCGAGAGCTGTTTTTAATAATTCTTGCAGTTGCGGTGACAAACTAGGTTGGATATATTCGCCGATGACAGGTAAACTTGCTCCTTGCTGCATTAACCATGCTAAAGCTGTTGCGTCTCGTGGCGTTGTATGATCAAAAGTCAGGGAACCAGTATCAGCGTGGATACCTAATGCCATTATTGTTGCTGCTGCTGGAGTTAAGATTGGGGTAGATTGATTTTGGAGAGTCTGGAGTTTTTCTGTGATTAGGGTTGTGGTTGCTCCTACTGCTTCTATGTGAGTTTCGGTAGCTGGAATATCCGTTTGAATTTCACAGTGATGATCGTAGATGATAATTTCTGACAGGTGGGGTAAATCTAACCATTCCGCAGTTTTTCCAAGTCGGGAGCGGGTTTGAACATCTACGATAAATATAGAACGGATTTGTTTTAGATTGACAGAGCGACGTTCGATAATGGCAAACTCGTTTCGATGGAGGGCGAGAAATTGTTTGACAGTGGGGTGACAACCGCCAGTTAGTACGAGGCGACTACCTGGATGGAGGTGGGTTAGTCCGACAGCGGCGCCGAGAGCGTCGAAGTCTGCGGTTGTGTGGCATAAGATGATGTTCATTTTGGGGAAATAGCGTAGGTTGGGTTGCTCACACGGATTATGCCACGGATATACGGATTAAGAGGTATAACGTAGCTTGCTTCCTGCAAGGGTGACACAACTTCAATAAAGCTTGTGTTTGGTTTCCCTCCGGGAAGCTCCGCTAACACTTCATTCTACCCAACCTACATTAATTTATTGCTAAAATGTACATTATTTTTTATAATTGGAGATGTCTAGTATGTATCACGATGAAATTGTCGAAGAAATTCACAGAATTCGTCAAGAATATTCTCGTTCATTCAACCATGATTTGGAAGCCATATTTGCTGATTTACAAAAGAAGCAAGCGGAAAGTGGCATTAAAGTTGTGGATTTGTCTCGAAAGCCAGATTTAACAAAACGTTGGAGGAGAAAAAAACTTATGATCGCTCAAGCCCAAGATTATCAAAAAATGACCCCTGAAGAATACCTAGAATGGGAAGCTCAACAGGAATTTCGTTATGAATATGTAGACGGTGAAATTTTGGCTATGACTGGGGGAACTATTCCTCATACTAAAATTTACCTCAATTTCTACACAGCTTTAAGACCTCATTTGAGTCAAAGAGGTTGTGAAGCTTATGTTTCGGATGTGAAGGTTCGGGATAGTAAAAATAATCGTTATTTTTATCCCGATCTAGTGGTTACTTGTAATGCTGAGGATTTAAAATCTCGTGATTTTATCCAACATCCTAAAGTCATTGTTGAGGTGCTTTCCCCTAGTACACGAAAATACGATCGCGACGATAAGTTGAAATATTATCAGCAATTTTCCAGTTTGCAAGAATATGTTTTAGTAGATTCTGAATCAATTTCTGTAGAAATTTATCAACGTGGGGAGGGAAAAATTTGGCATTATTGTAGATATACGGAAGGTGAGTCTATTACGTTAGAGAGTATTGAATTTACTTGTGCTATTGAAGTTTTGTACGAAGGAGTTAATTTGGAAATTCCAGAAAAGAAAGATTAGGGAGCAATAAGTGTATTGGGTTGCTCACACCGATTCTGCCACGGATATACGGATTAAGAAGAGCTAGCGTAGGTTGGGTTGCTCACACCGATTCTGCCACGGATATACGGATTAAGAAGAGCTAGCGTAGGTTGGGTTGCTCACACCGATTCTGCCACGGATATACGGATTAAGAAGAGCTAGCGTAGGTTGGGTTGCTCACACCGATTCTGCCACGGATATACGGATTAAGAAGAGCTAGGGTAGCTTGGGTTTCGTACCTCAACCCAACTCAACCCAACCACAATAAAGTGTGTGTTGGGTTTCCCTCCGGGAAGTTCCGCTTTTCATGTCGCGCAGCGAAACACTTCGTTCTACCCAACCTACATTTATTTATTGCCAAAATAGTATTTTATTTTGTATTATTGGAAATGTCATTAAACAAGAAAAAACTTATGATTGCTGAAGGTCAAAATTATCAAAAAATGACCCCAGAAGAATACCTAGAATGGGAAGCTCAACAGGAATTTCGTTATGAATATGTAGACGGTGAAATTTTAACTAAGACTGGAGTTCGTTATGAATATATTGATAAAGAGATTTTGGCTATGACTGGGGGAAGTATTCCTAATAATAATATTGCTCTTAATTTCTACCGTTCTCTGTATTCCCATCTCAGTCAAAAAGGATGTCAAGTAAATGTTTCGGATGTGAAAGTTCGGGATAGTAAAAATAATCGTTATTTTTATCCCGATCTAGTGGTTACTTGTAATGCTGAGGATTTAAAATCCCGTGACTTTATCGAACATCCTAAAGTTATTGTTGAGGTGCTTTCCCCTAGTACAGAAAAATACGATCGCGGCGATAAGTTTAAATACTATCTTCAAATTCCTAGTTTGCAAGAATATGTTTTGGTAGATTCAGAATCAATTTCTGTAGAAATTTATCAACGTGGGGAGGGGAAAATTTGGCGTTATTGTGCGTATACAGAGGGTGAGTCTATTACGTTAGAGAGTATTGAATTTACTTGTGCTATTGAAGTTTTGTACGAAGGAGTTAATTTTGAAACTCCAGAAAAGAGGGAGTAGGGAGTAAGTGTAGCTTGGGTTGAGGAACGAAACCCAACTTTACCACAATAAAGCGCTGCCAAATCTTCCTCTGGGTAACGGCGGATAACAGGAGCGATCGCTATTATTTATAAATTAGATTATCAGTTAATTAATCGTACAATTCAGGGCAAAACTTTTTACCCCAGATAGGTAAATCTGCCT
This sequence comes from Okeania sp. SIO3I5, assembly GCF_010672085.1. Lineage (GTDB taxonomy): Bacteria > Cyanobacteriota > Cyanobacteriia > Cyanobacteriales > Microcoleaceae > Trichodesmium. Next base: position 15,294 of record NZ_JAAHHT010000080.1, on the reverse strand, counting down.
TTGGATATTCCAATTGACGGTTAAGTAAGTCAATTATACTAGACATTTTATTTAACAGATCGAACACGACAATATTGCATAGTTTTGAGTTTTTATCTCTAAAGGAATTCGCATTAGCACTAAGCCTTAAATAAAAATTCGGATCGCGATCAACATCACTGCCTAATCCAATAATTACAACTTTTAACTCGTCTTGACTGTTAAGTTTGTAACAAGTTTCTTCAACACAGCGGACAAAAGTATCCCGATCGTCAAGTGCCCCATCTGTATAAATAATTATAAATCCTCCTTCATTTGGCATTCGCGTATTAAACCACTGTCCAACAATTTTTTCAAAAGTAGGTACTAAAAAAGTGTTACTATCAGGTTGGTTTTCTTCAAATAGAGCAGGTACTTGAGAGTCATCTAGAATAGGATAAATTACCGTTGAAGGACGATTTGGACTGAAAAATGTTACAGTAATTTCATCGCAAATTTTTTCACCATTAATACCTTCCTTATTTAGAATCCTATAAACATGACCTTCTACAACCTCTGCCATGGCTTTCCAACGGCGTTCTGTGTCGAACAAAACGTCTCTTCGTGCCATTGAACCGCTTTGATCGATTAACATATAAACTTTGCGGTTATAAATTTTTTTGTTAGGCGTAATACTTCTCCTTTCTGTAACTATTTGCCTTGTTTTTTCTGTGGGAGTAGAAACTTCTAAACTCAAATCAAGTTTCTCTTTTGGAATCGTTTCTACAGAATTATTATTTTCATCCTCTGACAGAAACTCTCCCAAAAGCTTTTCAATAACAGGATGAATCAAAACAAACTTCTCATTACCTAATTCCACTTCCTCCCGATCTCCCAACTCTTTTTTAAATTCCTCAATTTCCTCCCTTAATCTCTCCCTTTCATCAACCAATAACTTTGCCAAAACATGAGAATTAAGCACCAAAATTTGATACTCCCTCCATAAATTTGTCTGCTCCAAAGGTTCAGCCAAAATCTCCACTAAATAAGGAACTTTTTCTTCACCACCTAACCCCAAATCCTGATTATCTTTTGGCAAACTTTCAGATAAAAGCCTCCCCATTTCCCGAATCGTACTATCAGGAGCTAAATAAGCTTGAGCAATCCACTTTTGAGTCATTCTTAAGTCACCAGATAGTTTTTTATCCGTTTTTTTATCCAAATAAAACCACAAAAATTCAGCCAATTCAAAAGGTCTTTCCCAATCAAAATTATTCTCTAATTCCACCAACAAAACTTCTCTCACACAAGGCTCAACCTCATAAATTCTTTCTTGTAAAGGGCGACATAAAGAAGACAATAAAAAATTACTTTCTGCTATCCAATCAATATTTTCCTCATCCAAAAAATTAATCCGAATCAAATTAACTAATTCAGGAGTTAAAATCAAAAACAATCCACAATGACAAGCAAGCTTTAAATGTTTATCTCCAAAACAACGCTCAAATCTTACCACCTCTCGAACCGCATTCTCTGGGGATAACCATCTCCTTCTAACAACTGCCTCAATACTTTTAACCATACAAATTAACCCCTACTGGAAAAGGATATAGTAGTCTTCTATCCCCCCCTACCCCCCTTTGAAAGGGAGGAGCTTTCAAAGTCCCCCTTACAAAGGGGGATTTAGGGGGATTATCATAGTTTTAACCATACAAATTCACCCCTACTGCAAAAAGATATAGCAGTTTTAGATCCCCCCCGCCCCCCTAAAAAAGGGGGGAGCTTTCAAAGTCCCCCTTACAAAGGGGGATTTAGGGGGATTATAATAGTTTTAACCATACAAATTCACCCCTACTGGAAAAGGATGTCCTAACAATATTCTAACCAAATCATTTAATCCTTCTCGACTCAAAGAATACATAGGAATAAACCTAGCAATATCTTCAGCAGTAGTCATCCTCCACTGAAATTTAGGAACAGGATTTAACCATCCATATAAATAAGTATATTTAGATAATTGCCTTATAAAATTATCAGTTTTACTCAATCTTTCACTATCATAAGTGCGCCGTGCTGCTCCGCCGTCACTAACAATAACCACACAATTATTAGGAGCTTCCTGAGAGAGAATTTCCTCTATCGGCAAAGGCTTAGTTAAATTAGACTTTTGAAAAAGATAACCCTTTAGAATGTTGTGAAAATAAAAAACACTCGTCTGATTTAACAACCCTCCCTTTTCGATACTTTCCTGTAAAGAATCAATCAACAATTTAAAAGGAGACATAGAACCTTCACAGTCAATTAACAAAACTAACTTGACTTGATTTTTGCTACGAGGTTGTAAAACTACACTAGAGAAAAAACCCATTTTACAAAATTGATTAATTGTTGCTTGAACATCTAAATCTTTAGGGATACCCTCTCGTTTTAACAACCTTAAATTACGCCAAATACCAGTCATTTCTCGGCGAGTTATTGGTAAACGGGGAATCAGATTATAACTTTGTCTAAATCTCAGCTTTATTGGTGGTGTTTCTAACGAAAAATTGCTAGAAGAATGGCGAATTGAGATTGAATTAGTTTGTTGATTAAGTTGAGATTTATTTTCCTGTTGAACTTCAGATAAAACTTGAGAAATAGGATTACTACTTGTTTCTGAATATTCAGTTTCTTGAGATTGATTTTCCTGTTGAACTTCAGATGGAACTTGAGAAATAGGATTGCTCTTAGTTTCTGAATTTTTAGTCTCTTGAGATTGACTTTCCTGTTCAACCTCAGATGAAAATTGAGAAATAGGATTACTACTTGTTTCTGAATATTCAGTTTCTTGAGATTGATTTTCCTGTTGAACTTCAGATGAAAATTGAAAAATAGGATTACTACTCGTTTCTGAATATTTAATTTCTAAATTTTCAGTCTCTTGAGGAGGATAAATAGAATCTTCTTCAACTTTAGACAATGAAGATTTATCAGCATCTTGTAACCGCTTTTCTAACTCAGGTTTAACTAACTCCTCAAACAATTCATTAAAAATATCTTGGTCTTCTAAAGACTTAACCCATAACAAACATAAAAATCTTTTTAACCGTTCAATATCCTGCAAACCCACTTGACTTTGAATAGTTTTAATCGCCAGTAAATATTCAGAAATTCCCACAGGAAAATCCTCTTGCCTCAACCTATTAAATAAAGGCAAAAAAAGAGCTTCAGATTCAACGATTAATAATTCAAAGTCAATCATTAAAATAGGGAATAGGGAATAGGGAATAGGGGATAGGGGATAGGGAGAATATATTATTTATTTCTCAACACATCTAAGCGATTGCTGATTAATCCGTGTATCCGTGGCCGAATCCGTGTGAGCAACCCAACCCAAGCGATTGCTCATCAATCCGTATATCCGTGGCCGAATCCGTGTGAGCAACCCAACCCAAGCGATTGCTCATCAATCCGTATATCCGTGGCCGAATCCGTGTGAGCAACCCAACCCAAGCGATTGCTCATCAATCCGTATATCCGTGGCCGAATCCGTGTGAGCAACCCAACCCAAGCGATTGCTCATCAATCCGTATATCCGTGGCCGAATCCGTGTGAGCAACCCAACCCAAGCGATTGCTCATCAATCCGTATATCCGTGGCCGAATCCGTGTGAGCAAAGCAACCTAAGCGATTGCTCATCAATCCGTATATCCGTGGCCAAATCCCTGTGAGCAACCCAACCCAAGCGATTGCTCATCAATCCGTATATCCGTGGCCAAATCCCTGTGAGCAACCCAACCCAAGCTATTGCTCATCAATCCGTATATCCGTGGCCAAATCCCTGTGAGCAAACCAACCCAAGCTATTGCTCATCAATCCGTATATCCGTGGCCAAATCCCTGTGAGCAAACCAACCCAAGCTATTGCTCATCAATCCGTATATCCGTGGCCAAATCCCTGTGAGCAAACCAACCCAAGCTATTGCTCATCAATCCGTATATCCGTGGCCAAATCCCTGTGAGCAAACCAACCCAAGCTATTGCTCATCAATCCGTATATCCGTGGCCGAATCCGTGTGAGCAAACCAACCTACACTAATTATATTAATTGTTTGAGAGCATTTCGATCGCTTTGATTTTTTACTAAAGTATGGAGAAAAGGAAGTTCACCTAATTGAGTCTTATTTAACTCTTCATCTGTTATTTCCTCATTTTTCCCCTCTCTTTCCAAAAGTCGCAACCAATTAATAAACTCCCCCGTACTAGGTTTTTTCCGCCAAGAAATCTTGCCACGAAGTTCTACAAACCTAGCTAAAGCAACTTCAAAAAGAGGAGAAAGCTCCTGTTTAAAATGATTAATAATAATCTTCCTCAAATCCTCCAATTCTGGAAACTCAACATAATAAAACAGACAACGACGTAAAAAAGCTTTAGGCAGTTCTTTCTCTTGATTACTCGTAATAATAATCAAAGGTAAAAAATCTTTTCTAACTTCCCGCTCCTCACCCCGAAGAGCATCATATTTCCAATCTTTAACCTCCTTTATTTCAAACTGTAACCTGTCTAAAACCAAGAGTAAATCATTAGGAAAATCAATATCAGCTTTATCAATTTCATCAACCAAAACCACCGCAGGAATATTACTTTCAGCAGAAAGCTGAATTGCCTCTCCTAACTTGCCTAACTCCACATATTTTTTCCGCTCAATAACATCAGTTAATTCCGGCGAATTATCTATCAGTTTCTCCTCTGATTTACTCTGAATAAACTTATATTCTTGAAGGTCATATAAACGGCGAATATTATCATAAGTATAAAGTAATTCCTCAGCCCGACTGGTAGAACGAATATAACATTCCTTCAAAGGATAACCCAACTCATAAGCAACAGAATAAGCAAGGCGAGTTTTACCACAACCAGGTTCACCTTCTAACAATAAAGGGCGACGTAAATAAAGAGCATCATTTACAGCCTCAACCAAATTTTTAGAAGCAATATAAGGTTCTTTTTTTCTGGGTATATCTGGAAATTCTTCCCCATTTTCTTTTTTTAATCGTTCATACTTTCGGTCATTACCTTGACCTTCATATTGTCTATTTGCTAGGTCTTTCATATGTAATTATCTTGAATTTGTTAATATTTTAATAAAAAAAGGTAGGGTAGGCAAATCCTTTTTAATGTTAGATAAGTATTATCAATAAAATCAAGCTGAAAAATCAAGCTGACTCGTTATTATACCTTCCCTGCAATTCAGCAATTATTTCTTGAATCTCACCACAGGTATCAATTAAACGGTCTTTTGACTCTTTTAATCGTTCAAGATATTCATTAATCTTGCTCTCCTCCGTTTTATTTATTAATTTCTTTTTAAACCATCTACAGAGGTCATCTATTTGAAATGGCGTAACTGTAAGAGGAACAAATATTTCATCATTAAGAGTACGTTCGCGCTTATCATGCCCAAAAATAATAATTAAATACTTACCTTTTTTTGTTAAACCTTCAGAAAACTTAGTCTTAATTTGCTCTACAAAACTATCAGCTTGATCATATATTTGCTTTTCATAAAAATCACAATAATTCCAAATTACTAATATCGCAACCTCTGAAGATTTATCAACATCACACAAATCTGCTATTGTCTGATTAATATTTTGATTGCTCAGATAAAATTCTATACCTTCTTCTCTTTTTGAATCCCTTAATTGAATCTCAATCAGACGGTAAAGTTCTCTCTCCTCATTTTTGAGAATTTTTTCGATTCTTTTGATAATGTAACCCTGCAAAATATCCTTATCAATCTCTCCAATAATATTAAAAGCTAACACTCCTTCTCTGCCAGTTTTACTTTGTAATTCATTGCTAAAACTGCGTACTAAATCATGTAAATTATAGTCAACAATTATACTATTATCTATTTTTAAAGGTCTTTGATGTCTTGATAGTATTTCATCATTTTGTTCCCTTTTTTCACTCAGAAGTTGATTAATAGTAGAGGTTTTTGAAGAAGGCGATCGCTTGAATTTTTTATATGCTTCTGTTGTAGTGAAAAAAGCTAATAAAAAGCGGGCAGAAACTTCCGCTGCATATTCCCGAAATTGGTCATTTTTATTATAATCAGCATAATCTTGAACTCCTTTCACAATAATCATGGGAATTTCGTAAGTTTCAGCCACTTTACCAATAGCATAAGCTTCCATTTCTACTCCTAATATTTTCCTTTGTAATTTTTCGATACGTTGGAAAAGTTGGGGGTCTTTTTGTACTTTGCTAGTAGTGGCAATTACACCTGTATGAATTGTAGGATTTAAACAGTCTTTATAGTTTTGATATAAAAATTTTGGTCTGGGAGTTTGAATAGTATTCAGCCAATCTTTGGGAAAATCTTCAATAGTAAACTTCCATTGAGGATTGAGGTTATAAGTGCGAATATCATGGAATATTTCTTCAAAACAAATTTCTTGATTATCTATTAATTTGTAATTGGCAATAAGTTTACCATGATCAAATTTAAACACTCGATCAACAACAATTACATCACCTAAAAAAACATCTTTCTTATTGCCTGCACAAACTCCAGTCATTGCTAAACAACGAGGATTTAATTCAGAAATAAGTCGAGTTGCTAAAATACTGGTATCAATTTCTCCCATTTCCGGAGGTTGAGCTGCCACTATATTTAATTCAGTACCATTTTTATGAGATAAAGTAGTTTTGTAGTAAGGGTAGCCCAAATCATCTTCTAATTTTTCCCAAGTATTTCCAGATTGATTATCACAGTTTTTCAGAGCATCTAATTCATCCTTAAGAGCTGTGATGATTAGAATATCAATAGTCGATTTTGATTCCATACTTATATGAAGTAATCAGCTAAAAAAAATTAAGAACTTTTTGATGATATTTAACATCTTGTTTAGCAAGAGTTTGTTGATTTTTAGTTGACTTAAACTTTGCTAAAATCTCAAAAGCAAAAGCACTTGCATGACGAGCAGCTACTTCTTCAGACCCTTCTTTATTCGCCCTACTTTTATCATCAATTAAACTAGAAATACCCCGAATAATTAACGCCGAAACCTGTTGATTAGTATGAGCAGCTTGCAAAATACCAATACCTTCTATTTCCACAGCTAAAGCATCACCATAATTCTGTTGAAGAAACTCAAATAAATCTGATTTTTTATTAGCAATTACCTTTTCCCCCCTAGCAATAGGAGCAACAAATACATTAGGTTTATCTGAATCAGAAAGTCTAGCTAACCAATCTTCTTTTCTAGCCTCAGCCCTTGCCCGTTGAATCATATTATAATTTGAAAGACCAACATCGGGTCTTGGTCTAAAAGTTTCAGCTACCTTACCCGACTCATAACCATAAACCTTAGTCGCAGCAACCACATCTCCCAGTTGGACATCCTTAATTCCTCCAGCTACCCTAACAAATAGAATTACATCAGGATTAAAATAAGCGATCGCCCTTTCCGCTTCTATCCCTGCGGGAGAATTTCTAGCACCAGTCTCGACAATAGCCACTTCCCACTCTTGACAATCAATAGAAAATTTACCCCTTTCATAAATTGTCCCATTAGGGTGCATCTCCTCTGTCAAGTCACTGAGATGAGCGCGTACTGCCATATATTCGACACGAATTGCTGTTAAAATAACCGCACAAGACATACCTTTTACCTAGTAATTGAACTGCCTTCTATTATGACTAATTTATTTTTAAATATATAAAAGACTTATGCCTAACCATCATAATATAATAGGGGTTAACAGCCGTTAACCCCTACCAATTGTGTATAACTTCATATTTTCACAAATCCTGTAAAAATCAAACTGCTTTTCAATAAATTCAAACTCAATTCCAACACTGCTCAATTGCTCCTTTTAGCAACTAATTTATTACAGAAAAAACAATTCCATGAACGACCAAAAACCAATCCTTCAAGTTCTTCTACTCGAATATGAAAAATTGAAAGAAGAACAACTAAAACGTATCGCCTTTCGAGACCAAATAATTTATTTAACCCTGGGAATATTTGGCGGAATTCTCTCTTTTGCTCTATCCAACAAAACAAATTTTTATGCCCTCTTAGTTATTCCTTGGGTTTGTCTAATTCTTGGTTGGACTTATGTAGTTAATGATGAAAAAATCTCTGCTCTGGGAAAATATATTCGATTGACTCTCACTGAAAAAATCAAAGCACAAATAGATGATTCAGATATCGAATCTATCTTTGGTTGGGAGATTGCTCATAGAAGCGATGAAAGAAGAAGAAAGCGCAAAATACAGCAATTAATTATTGATGAAATTACTTTTGTTTTCTCTGGTTTAGTAGCTTTATTTGCGTTCTGGTCTCTAGGCACAAATCTTTCTATAGTGATTTATATATTTTGTGCTTTTGAAATTATTCTATTGGTAGTTTTAGGGATAGAAATTATCATTTATGCCGATCTAGCTAAAGGCCGATAGTTGAAGTCAGAAGTTAGAAGTCAGAAGTCAGAAGTTAGAATTTATAAGTTAAACTATTGCTAAAAATATTCCCACATTTTTTCAGCTTGCGTAGAAGATTAGATTGTAATATTTTATCGTAGAGCTTTAGTCTTCAAATCCAATTTAAACTGGGGTTTGGAGACCAAACCCCTACAGTTTTTTTCACAAATTATTTGCGATCGCTATATAATTCATTCCAAGTTTGTAACTCTTGATATTCTCTATCTTGCTGATAGTATTTCCGATTTTTTTCAGCTTACTTTGCTAAAATTTTTCGTTTTTCTTCTAATGGTAATTTCATTAAATAGCAGGTATCTGCTTCATCTTTTTCTTGGAGATAAGTTAAGAAATATAGAGTTATTTGTAGTTGTTCTGGAGAAAGATTTACTAATTTTTCTTTAGCAACTTCTAGGATAGTAGGATCTGTTCATTTTAATGACATTTTTGATTTTTCCATAAAATTAATACAAAAATGATTCTAGGAAAAGAGCAAAGGCATCTTACGCCTAATAACCCTACTCTCTACTCTCCCTCTCAACAAAAAGCTAACTGTTCCGTGAAATGACCTACCTATACTGAAAATTTACTACCCAAATTTAAGATTACTGTCGCGCAATTTGTGATACTCTAATTCCTTAATAGGATAAATTTGTTGTTGCACAGGGAGAAAAAAAATGTTAACATTCCTATTTCAATTCGTACTACTTCTATTAGTAGTCTTATCTTTTATCTTAGTAGTGGGCGTACCTTTTGCCTATGCTTCTCCTCAAATCTGGAGTCAAGGCAAACCTTTGATTTTTATTGGTTCTGGTTTGTGGGTAGCACTGGTAATTGCAGTAGGTGTTTTAAACTTTTTAGTTGTTTAGGCCAAATTCAGTTATCAATTATCAGTACCTCTATATGAAGCTCTATGCTTGAAATACTGAAGTTGATTTTTTTATCTCCTATCCAAGGGGCAAGAGACCTAGTTTTTTGGTAACATCAATCTGAGCTAGCAAAATCTAAAATCTAAGGTAGGAAATAACAAATATTTAAGAGACACGGGGGTAGCGAGTTGGTGCTTGTTATCTCTCGACTCTTACCAAAAATAACTATCAGTCTTTATTGCCAAAATTAACATTAAAAAAAATTCTATAGCAACCTTCTTAAATTGGTTGTGAAAATTTTTATAGTAGTTAATCTTAGCTAAAAACCATGAAAATTTTGACTCCTGACTCCTGAGTCTTGACTACTACCAAAATATTACAACTTAAATAGGATTACTATAATATGACTGTTTTCGAGGGAACATTTACTCAAGTTGACTCTTTACGCTTTGCTATTGTAATTGCTCGTTTCAATGACTTAATTACTGGCAAATTGATTGAGGGTTGTCAAGACTGTTTGAAACGCCACGGTGTCGATCCTAATCCAGAGGGGACTCAAGTCGATTATATTTGGATACCAGGCAGTTTTGAAATTCCTTTAGTATCACGTCAATTGGCCATGAGTAATCGCTACGATGCCGTAATTTGTTTAGGAGCTGTAATTAAAGGCCAAACTCCTCACTTTGATTATGTAGCTGCTGAAGTATCTAAAGGAATTGCTGCTGCAGCATTTCAAACAGGAGTACCTGTAATCTTTGGAGTTTTGACTACAGATACTATGCAACAAGCTTTAGAAAGAGCTGGTATTAAAAGTAATAAAGGTTGGGAATATGCCATGAATGCCTTGGAAATGGCAAGTTTGATGCGTCAAATTAAGGGTGGTATAAATCCCTCATCTAATAATTATAGTATTGCTGGTACAACTCAAGCCTTACCAATAACTTCTAACACTCTTGTCGAGTCCGAGCTATCTCCAGAAGTATAACCAAACTAATCAAAGATTTACTCTCAAAAAAAATTCTGCTTAGGGGTTGACAAATAAGATTATTTGTGAAACTATAATTATTAGTAACAAATTGCGGGTATAGCTCAGTGGTAGAGCGCAACCTTGCCAAGGTTGATGTCGCGCGTTCGAATCGCGTTACCCGCTTACTAAAATTATAGAATTATTTCTACATAAGATTTATTCTTAAAGGTTTAGAGGATAGTAGAACGGTTATATTAACACCTGCTCTACTATCCTTCTCCGTGAAACTTTTGGAGGTATTTGGCTCTAATATTGTGAGATTTTACAAAATTATAGCTAGCGCCAACTCTGGAGTCAGGTTATAGTTTAATTTTGTGGCGTTGCTGAATTGAGGGATGAATATTCAGTGGGACGGGGATCCTGCCTGTCTGAAAATATCAAGAATGGGCATCTTGCCCATGCCACAAAACTATTAATCACGGGCAGGATGCCCATGCCACACAAGATGCCCATTCCACAGCGCATTTCTGCAACGCCAATTTTGTAATAGAGGCTTAAATGCTAGGAGCAAACCTAGCTATGGCGAGCAGTTCTCTTGTGACAGCTTGTGGACTCGAGAGTGCCGATCATCTTTTTCTAATCAACCCTTTCGGTTCTAGGATTAGTTTGCGACCTCAAAAAGCTCAAAAAATTGATTTGAATGGAGAGTACCCCTGTCCATGTAGGCGTAGGGGCAGCTTAATTCCAATAACCCTGACAGATGCTTTTGGGTGTAACCGCTGTCAGCAAATATTTGTTGTCAATGAAAGTAGGGAAACTATTGAACAACTTTCCAGTCACTATCCCTATAAACCTGCTTGGCGATGGACAGGTAAACAGTGGAGCAAGATATATTCCAATTGGAAAGCTCGCTACTTCCCACTAGCTTTAGTAATGATTTTAGTACCTTTGGTGATTTTGCTGCCTTTAGCTTTGCACTTTGTTGGTTCTAATATAATTATTTGGGCACTGGTGGCAGTGCTTCTGGCCATGCTCCCTGCTTTTATTGTCTGGCTTGCTTACAGACGTTAAATTTATGAACAGGAAAGATTATTCTGCTAACTTAATGATGAATGTAATTCATCGCGTTTATCAAGGTTCTTTAGAACTTGCTAAAACTAAGGCTTTAGAACGCTCTATGGCTTTACAAGCAATGGCAGAAGCAATTTTAGAGCATAAAAATGAGATTTTAGAAGCTAATACTCTGGATTTAGAAGCAAATCGGACAATTCCTATTCCAGGGCCAATGCTCGAATTGTTGAAGTTGACACCAGAGAGACTCCAAATTACTGTTCAAATTTTACAACGACTTGGGGATCTGCCGGATCTAGTTGGGCAAGTGGTTAGTGCTTCATATCAATTAGAACATAGTCAGAGTTATGGCCAACGTATTCCTTTGGGGGTTGTTGCTTTAGTTTATGAGGCATTTCCAGAGTTGGTGGCGATCGCTGCTGGAATGTGTATTCAAACTGCAAATAGTTTGATTGTTAGGGGTGGGAGTGAAGCTCATAATTCTAATTTAGTAATTACTAAAGTATTAAGGTTGGCTTTGGAGCAAGTTGGTTTACATAAGGAATGTATAGAATTTTTACCTCCTACGGAGGAGTATTCTCTTCAGGAGTTGCTTACTCAGGACCGATATATAAGTTTGGTTATTCCTTATGGGCGAGATAGTTTAGTTGAGCGAGTGGCGAAAGTGGTAACTGTACCAGTTTTGAAAGTGGCAATGGGTAATTGTTATTTATACTGGTCTGCTACTGGTAGTTTGGATATGGTTCGTTGGATGATTTTGGATAGCCATAAAAGTAAGCCAGATCCAGTTAATGCTATAGAAAAGGTATTGATAGATCGTAAGCATAATTTTTCTATGGTAGTTAGACTTTGGAATAGTTTGAAGGAAAATGGTTTTGAAGTTAGAGGGGATGCTGCTTTAGTTGAGGAGTTTCCTGATTTGATTTTAACGGAGGATAGAGAATGGAGTGAGGCTTATTTAAGTAAAATAGTTGCTTTTAAAGTTGTTGATTGTATAGATTCAGGAATTGGGTGGATTAATAATTATAGTAGTGGTCATGCTGACTGTTTAGTGGCAGAATCTTATCAGGAAAGTCGTCAGTTTGCTTTGGGTGTTAATAGTGTTTGTAGTTTTATTAATAAGTCTCCAAGATTTTCACGTTATCAAAGTCAAAAAGATGATATTTTCTTGGGAATGTCTAATCAAAAATGTTTTGCTCAAGGGTTAATTGGGTTAGAAGCTTTTACTAGGATTAAATATATTGTTCAAGGGAATTAGAGTTGACTTCTGCTGAGACTAAAGTTGCGAAGATTCTTATATCAATTATCAGTTATTAGTACCTCTTAGTTTTTCAATAGGTAAGATGGCTAAGACACAGATTATCTACTTCTCTTCCCATTTCTGAAGTTTTAAACTCAAACGTCTTAGTTTTTCAATAGGTAAGATGGCTAAGACACAGATTATCTACTTCTCTTCCCATTTCTGAAGTTTTAAACTCAAACGTCTTAGTTTTTCAATAGGTAAGATGGCTAAGACAGAGATTATCTACTTCTCTTCCCATTTCTGAAATTTTAAACTCAAACGTCTTAGTTTTTCAATAGGTAAAATGGCTAAGACAGAGATTATCTATTTCTATTCCCATTTCTGAAATTTTAAACTCAAACGTCTTAGTTTTTCAATAGGTAACGATGGCTAAGATAGAGATTACCTACTTGTATTTGACATACTCCCGACGTTGCCCTTACGGGACAACGCGGGATTCTTCAGTCTGGGAAACCCTGACCGCTGTTTAGACAGAGGTGATGTCCTCCCCCTGTTTTGACTTTTACAATAACAAAATGCTCCTAAAAGTGTCAAGGGCATATCAACGTTTAGCTTATGAAGGTATCCGAATCCTGGCCCAGGCTTTCCCATACGACGCTCCCCTCCCCCCTTTCCAAGGGGGGTTAGGGGGGATGGAGAGCGCGGGACTTCCCGCCAGGAAAGTTAAATTTTAGCCGTAAATATGCACCTTATAATAATGAACTATTAGCTTAAAATTTAGGTATTTAGCAGTCAAGCATCAGCTAGCTTCCTAGATCGGAACTGGGTAATTCAGCTATTGCTTTTAGTTGACGATCAAAGCTTTATTAATCGTCTTACTAGGAAAGTCAGGTCTCTTGCTTTTAAAGTCTACATTAATTTAAACACTATCCTAAAGGCGAGAGACTTGTTGCTGAGATATGACAGCTAATAGCTGAATCCTTACCTTAAAACTATTTTGCTGCTAACTTCACATTAGTTGCTAAACCAACAGCTTGTAATAATTGAATCATCATCCAAGTTGTATCAATTTCCCACCATTGCAAACCATGACGTGCTGAATATTGAAAAGCATGATGGTTATTGTGCCAACCTTCACCATAAGTTAATACAGCTACCCACCAACAGTTAGTCGAAGAATCACCAGAATCATAAGTACGATAACCAAACTTATGAGTGGCGCTATTAACAAACCAAGTACAGTGAAAAACAAAAACTATTCTAAAAAAAACACCCCAAACTACAAAAGACCAACCTCCTATAAGGTAGAGCAAAATACCAAAAGCAAATTGAATGGGAATAAAATAAGCTTGGAAAAATTTATAAACAGGATCGTTTGCTATGTCTTTTGTGTAACTGGGAATTTCAGACCTGATTGGTAATTTATGGAGCATCCAACCCATGTGACTCCACCAAAAACCACGATGAGAGTCATGGGGGTCTTTTTCATTATTTGCATCTGAGTGTTGGTGATGAATGCGGTGTAAACCTACCCAATCAAAAACTCCACCTTCACAGGCGAGTGTACCACAAAAAACAAAAAAGTATTCTAGCCACTTGGGAGTTTTAAAGCTGCGGTGTGTGAGCATACGATGAAAGCCTAATGTAATACCTAGACCACCTGTAACCCAATGTAATAATAATGCTAGGCCAACTGCAGTCCAACTAAAGTTACTGGGAAGTAGGGCAAACAAGGCTCCAATGTGCAGGAATGCCATAAAGCCTATTATGCTCCAATCAAGGGAAAATTTTGTTGATGTTGATGTTGAAATTGTCATGAAAATCTCTAAGTTAAGAACTAAATAGTTCTTTTCAAGTTAGTTTAATCAAGGCAGGTGTGTATATGTTTATAGGATATGGAAAATACTTTGGCTATCGCTGCTTAATCTATATAATTATAAGCAAAAATTCAAAAAATATTCTTATCCCAAAATTCTCACCATTGTTAAGTGTTTAAGTTAATAATCCTTACTAATAATACAGGATGGTTTTTCTTAAACAAGGTACTAGAAATATACTAAATAAATATAGTAAAATTTCTAAATTTTGGTGATTGACTATGAAATTTTGATTAATCAAAAAAGTCAATTACTACGTTTACATTAAGCCAAACTTTAATTTGTTTTTTGAGGTAAAAAAAAAATCAAAATTGTCATATATTTTTGATGAAACTTTTTTCAAAAAAAGTACAGTCTAGATATAAGCATTTAGCCATTAGCTATCAGTTATCAACTATCATTTATTAACTAATTATCACACTGAAGAAGAAATTAGTCTTCAATAAGTGACATAAGAATTAAATTGGCGATCGGCTAACTAAAGTCAAGTTATTACATTCAGATGTATGAATGTTGAATGCTTACCTCTGAATATCTAAGAAGTTATTTTTAAACTCATAAAAACCTCTCTCCTGCTTTTGAGAGAGGCTTTGAAAACCGCATTCCCTTGTAGGGAAGCTATGCTTTATAAACATCTTTCTTAACATAAAACTTGGGCATTATTGACAAGTTATGGGTATGTCTCGGTTCGGTTTTTTCGGGAGAAAAATATATTGAATTAGACACAAAGAAGTGAAGACTGTAGACAGAATTCTTCCTCCCCATCCTCCCCATCCTTCCCATCCTCCCCATGCTCCCCATCCTCCACTCCCTCCCCACCACGATATTACATCATTTTGAAAA
>NZ_JAAHHT010000008.1:83933-106452 GCF_010672085.1 Okeania sp. SIO3I5 | reverse complement strand
TCTTTATTAGGCTTTGTTTAGTAAGGGTTTGGAGACCAAACTCCTACGAAGCATCAATTGTATAGGTACTACAAAACTCCTGTATGGCTAAAAACTTTCTACCTTACGGGTAAAAATGTTTAATATAATCAGGACTTACGCAAAGAAACCCGGTTTCTACGGTAAATCATTGTTTTTGACAATAAACATCTACGAGAAACCGGGTTTCTGGGTTCGCCTACGTAAGTCCTGATTATATCATAATTATTAATATTTTTCAAGCTACAAATTGTCAAACAAAAAGGCAGGCAAAATGCCTACCTAAAACAAAATTTTATTGTCTAACTATTGTCCAATAGTAACTAGGATAACATCGCGATCGCGCCACCAACCAAGGTTTGCAAATTATCCACTAGAGCAGTAGTAATTCCATGAGTAAAAGGTAAACTGTCGAGCGCGATCGCTAATACAACTAACTTCCGTGAAACTGTAAATACCGCATAAACTGCTCGACTCAAGTGTAACGGACAAACCAACAATAGAAAAATATAATTTGAGAATAGACTGTGCGATTATATTTACGATTGATTATTTTGCTGATTTACTTGATTTAAAATTAATTAAATTATTCAGAATTCCAAACCAAAAAGGCGCTCCCTGAGAAATCGCAATAATACTTAGAATCCATCCTGTAACAGCCTTAATAATATGAGGAAAATCCAAAGGTGTAAACTGTTCTTTTAGTGGTTCCGAAAAATTCCATCCAATAGGCAAATTATCTATTCTATCTAAAGCCATAAAAGTTGTAGCTAATTGATCTTGAAGACAACTTTCAAATTCGGTGTCATTATCGAGTTCAGAACATGAACTCGATTCAGAATTTGAGACTATTACTTCTGTTATTTTATTGCTGATAGTTGAGGTAAGTTCACTTTTTGATAAATTATTAATAATGTTTACTGTGTCAATATTGAACATCAAAACAATTATTACAGATAAGATAATAGAAATATTTTTGCTTTCTTGAGCATAAAGTTCTAAAGCAGATTTTATTGACCTATTATACCAAGATTGAAGTTGTTTATCTAAATAGTTAATTTGCTCTTTTTTGTCTTGAAATCTATTGATAGCTGTTCGTGCCATTCGAGAAAACTCTAGTTTGATTTTTTCAGAAAAATATTCACTGCTATTAATATCTTCCATGATTTTAGTTAATTCATACTTATTATAGAAATCTTCATCTTTATAGTTTAATTCTTCTGCCACTAGGAGCATTAAATTTGCAACAAATTCTTCAGCAGGTATTCGTTCTAATTCCTGAGATATTAATACTTTTCGTTGTTTGACCTTTGATGATTGAGATGGATTAGTAGGCGAGATTAAATATTTTTCAAAAAATTTGTCTGTAAGAGAAAAACTCCCGTCGTTTTTCCCTTTTTGTTGTTCCTCTCCTAACAACATATAAATAAATTCTTTTAATTTCTTAGCTTTTAAGTCAAAGAATATTCTTTCTTGAATTGTCAAAATGATAAAACTTGAAGCTAAATAAATAAAAATGAGAGTGACTGCGATGTTGATGATAGTGGATAAAGTCATTTCAGTTATCAGTTATCAGTTATCAGTTATCAGTATTTCTTACTCAAGTAGGAGAATTAAAATACTGTAGTTTACTTTTTATTTGTCAATTGGATATGGTGATGTTTCTTCCCTATCCTATCCTACGGAATGTTCAGCAAACGACTGCTTTTTATACCCTTAAAAGGCAAGGCTGTTGATGTACCTCACCAGGGTGAAAACCGCCATAATATAAAATTTTTCAGTCAATAATATTGATTATAATACCATAATAAGTACAACAATCTTATTATTAAAAATTTAGTTTTTCAAACTTCTGTATAGTCAAGGTTTTCCAGGTATATTCACCTCCATGGAATTTCTCTAGTTTTTATTTCTCTAGACTCAGATGCTATTGTCAGTTCTCTACCTTCAAATGCTGTTGTTGGTCGCTGTAATTTTAGGTTTCTCGAAACAGTTTTAAGAATTCCTAATTGCGAAGCAATCCACTCTACTGATTCTTCTCCTCCCCAGTAATCACTATGATCGTAGGTTGTTTCTTTGGTATTAGACCAAACTCCCGTATTGGGGTTTCCTTTTAAGCCTACAGCCTCATCAAATCCTTCTCCTGCCATTGCTTGACCTATGCCAAAAAACTTATTTAAGACACCATCTTTTCTTGAGTGTAAGATACGGTATTTTTCTGTAGAAGAAATACTAGGATTTAAGGGTTTATCTGGTTTTACTATAGATACTGGAACAGCAGGAGCCATTAAAAAAATTTCCAATTTCAGGTTAGTTTTTATGGTCTTTTTTAAAGCTTCAAGCAATAGACGACACCCTAAAGAATGCCCTATTAATGTAATACTAGGTGGCTGATTATTTGTGGAAATTAAATTTAATTTGTTCAAATATTCAGCAAACCTTTCTCCACAAATCTTAGCTTTTTTTACTGCTTGAAAATAAAATAATGGACTCAAAAAAAGTTTATCAGAAGGCCACATAAACCAATAGATGGCTTTGTTTAATTTTGATAATTGACTAGAGTATTTACTAAAGTTTTTTTCAAACTTTTTGTATGCTACTGTCGCCCCTTCTTCGGAAACATTATATCCATGAACTAGAATAATTATTTCACGATAAGGGATTTCAGTTTTACCATCAACTTTTTCTTTGATGGCATATATATTTTCTCGGATGGTTATTATTTTATCTTCCTGCATTGTTGTCTTTGAGTATTTTCAGATATTGTTAAAATTTAACAGCAAATTTTTTCTATTTTTTGTAAAGTATATTGACGAATAAATTACGGATTGTCGGCGCTAACAATCCTGATACTGTAGAAATAGAAATATTAAATATAATTTCATAATCATAATTCCCAACTGCCAGGCGAGTAGGAACAGTTAATAAGAACTCTAAAATTAGAAAAGCGATCAAGACTGAGAAAGCATAGTCTACTTTGAGCAAAAAGTCAGCTAAAGTGATTTGAAGATCGTCGAGACCTATCTCTGCCTGATTCAGTACCTGTTCCTTTATCCTAGATAAATCGCTTTGTTCCTCCTCCGATAAGTTTTGAGTATTTTGATTTTTTAATTTTTCTAAATTTTCTGGAGGTACATTGTAAGCAAATATCTCTAATAAATCACCTTCTCCGGACTCAAGTTGATTCCGTAAAGCATTAGCAATCTGACCACATAGCTGTTGATAGGGAAGAGAATAAAGATTTGATCCATTACCTGTACCTACCGAATTTTGAAAAACAATCATCCTCTGCTTAATAGGAGTAAGATTTCTCCTTTTCATCCATTTTTCAATAGAAAATTTTTGTAGCAGAGAACGAAGATGGAAAAAATTGTAAAAAGCTTCTGTTAAGATAGCTGTTAGAATTGACTGCATCAGAATGGTGCTAGCAACATTCCATGTATTGCTATGTAATCTTTGTACTACTTCTCTGAATTGTTTGGAATCAGCACCTGAGACTCCAACTACTAATGTCAGTAGTCTTAAATATAGTAAAGTATGCATAATTTAAACTCCTAAAGTCCTAAAGTAACAAGCTATTTAACATTTACAGGAATGCATGAGGATAGTGAGGTACACTAATCGTCTAGTATTCATAATATAGGCTTTCAGACTGTAACAAGCAGGATGCTTGTGTTACCAATATTACTATAGCAATCCTAAACAGGTTGCAAGATTTGATGGTTTTTTCTCACAAACGATTTCTTATGGCTATAACAGGTTTCCAGACTGTAACAGATAATAAAATTTTAGAAACTGTTTGTAAACTCATAAAAACCTCTCTCCAAAGCTCTCTCAAACAAGGAGAGAGGCTTTAAAAGCCCCATTCCCTTGTAGGGAAGGGGGGCAGGGGGGTTAGGTTTTTAGGATTTATCGGTTTCATCCAACACTTCTCAAACAAGGAGAGAGACTTTGAAAGCCCCATTCCCTTGTAGGGAAGGGGGGCAGGGGGGTTAGGTTTTTAGGATTTATCGGTTTCATCCAACACTTCTCAAACAAGGAGAGAGGCTTTGAAACCCCCATTCCCTTGTAGGGAAGGGGGCAGGGGGGTTAGGTTTTTAAGATTCATCGGTTTCATCCAACACTTCTCAAACAACTTCTTGGGTAGTCCTGTAGATGTAGTGATATTTATGAGTAAATCCCTTTTATTGTCAGAAATCTAATTGCAAAAATCACTACTTATACACCACTACCAAATTTTGTACCTCACTAACTCCAAAATTGCTGTAAACAACTATATATTCAATTTTTCTTAAAGGCAATAGGCAACAGGGAATATAAAATCTAAATTATTCTTGGCTCATAACATACAAGCTTGATTAATTTTTTGACAAGAACTATAACCTAATTCTTGATATTTGTCAAGCCAAAAATTGTCAAACAAAAAGGCAGGCAAAGTGCCTACCTGAAACAAAATTATATTGTCAGGACTTACGCAAATTCCTAGAGGGTGAATGCCATTCGCCCCTACTACATAAGGTGGTTCTGCGTAAGTCCTGATTGTCTAACTATTGGACAATAGTAACTAGGATAACATCGCGATCGCGCCACCAACAAAGGTTTGCAAATTATCCACTAGAGCAGTAGTAATTCCATGGGTAAAAGGTAAACTGTCAATCACCATTACTAAACACAACAACATCATGTAGTAGATGGAATACTTAAAGAGTGATCGCGCCACATCTTTATTATCAGGATCTTTCAACAACTGCCAAGCTTTCTTAATAAAAATTGCACCGAGGTAAGTCGCCAATACCGCATAAACTGCTCCACTTGCGTGCAACGGATAAACCAACAACAACGTCATCGGGATCAAAATCAGAGTGTAAACCCAAATCTGTCTAGCTGTTTCCTCATTTCCTTCAATCACAGGTAACATCGGCACCCCAACTTCCTTATATTCATCGCGAATATAAATTGCCAATGCCCAAAAATGAGGAGGAGTCCAGATAAAAATAATTGCAAACAGTAACCAAGCTGCCCAACTCAACTCCCCTGTAACCGCTGCCCAACCCACTAATGGAGGAATAGCACCAGCAGCACCACCAATTACAATATTTTGAACGCTGTGACGTTTTAACCAGTGAGTGTAAATACCAACATAAAAAACGATTCCAGACATTGCCAACAGTGCAGCTAGTAAATTAGCAAAAACTGTCAGCAAAGTAAATGATGTCGCTGCCAGAGTCAAGGCAAAAATCAGAGCATGACGGGGTTGAACTCTCCCAGATGGAATAGGACGCCAGCGAGTCCGCTCCATAATATAGTCAATATCGCTGTCGTAGATGCAGTTGATAGCATTAGCGGCACCAGAAGCTAATGCACCTCCTATTAATGTCACGAATAACAATAATGGAGCAACTTCTCCTTTTGCACCCAACCACATTCCGGCTGCAGTTGTTATCAGTAGCAGCAGAATAATGCGGGGTTTTGTAAGTTGATAATAGCTTTTAAATACCTGTAGGATATTGTCGTGGCGTCGTGGAAGACTATGAGAAATAACTTCTTGCATGGATTTTAATTTGTTAATTTTCTGTTTAAGCTGGTTATTATTTCCGTCATTTCTAAATTTATGGGAATATAAAAACGGATATTAGTGCCAGTTAATTTTTGATGTTAGCCAGTTTGAAAAATTTAGTTACTTGTATAGCAGCACTACACATCTAGCTTATATCAAGTCTCATTAATTAGCCATAATAAATCAGCTATCTTTAGTCATCTAAAAGATGACTTCATGCTGTTAGCCAAGAAATAAATTTCTTGGCGGATGACAAAACTTGAGCTGATAGCTGATAGCTGATAGCTGATAGCTAATAGCTTAAAGCTACAGCTAACGTTTCTAATCTAATAACTCACAAAAGAGGGGTATATTACTGTATCCATGTTAACAATTAAGCTTTTGCAACTTTTAAATCCCGCCAAGCAATAACAGTAAAAGCTACTAAAGTTCCTAATAACGCTGCTCCTACAGCTTGGTGAGACACAGTTAATAACTCAATTTGCAGGCGTAACCGAAAAGTCATAACGCCCAAACCAATTTGAGCTAATACTAATAAACCTGCCCAATTTGCTAACTTGCGCAACAACGGATGTAAGGCAGAGGTGCGCCGCGCCATTACTACTAATGTTAACGTTGCTAAAGTAGGAGGAACAACGCCAATAATGTGACTATTCATTATCTTGCAAAGTTCTGCCAGGCCAAAACATTGATGCAACGCCCACTGAGAAGCAACTAACCCGCCTACTAAACTTTGTAAATAGACGAAAATAGCAGCAGTTAATCCCACCCAAGGTAATTTACCAACGTTGCCAGTACCTTTATATGGAATCATTGCCATACCTATAACCAATAGAGTCATAAAGTAAAGTAACGCCGTACCCAAATGAGCAGTAACAATATCAAAACGTAATAATTGTGTAACTGTTAATCCACCCAGTACACCTTGGAAAACTATTAGACTAAAAGCAAAAGTGGATGCCCAGGGTAGCCAACGAGGGAGTTCCTGTCTGTGCCACCATGATAAACCCATCAGAGCGATCGCTCCAAAACCGATTAAACTTGCATCTAATCTGTGAAACCATTCTAAAAATACTTGTAGGTTCATTTGTGCCATTGGTACTAATTTACCATAACACAACGGCCAGTCAGGACAAGCTAAACCTGCATTCATTACTCTAGTCGCACTACCAATAGCCATCAATATTAGGGTGGCTACACATAGTTTCCATACTAACCCTCGAATGCGTTCCCGTGCTGGTGACTGGGAGTAAATAATTTCATTATTATTTAAAACAGAATTGGCCATAAGTTTTACATTTTATTGTTGCTATTATTGTTGCTAATTTAACCAAATACTAAGTATTCACAAAGGGATAAAGGTAGATGATTTTTGTTACTATAAAGGATACTATTTGCATAGTTGTTTGGCTTTAGAAAGTTTTCTGATTTTAATTTTTCTTCACAGTTTATCCCTATATTTTTTGCCAATTTTCCAAAAAGTTAAAAATAAACTTTTTGTGATATTTTAAATCACTAAAATATGAAACTTAAGAGTACATATTCAATTTTAACTTTCCAGCCACAAAGCGTGGGGCACTTTATGATTGCAATAGTTAAAATAATATAAACTCTGCCTAGAGAAATTGTAGATAAAATGGAGAAAACCTAAAATATTCTTAAAAAGTAACAATTATATCTTAGTTATAATTAGGTTCTTAGTTTAAACTAAGTAGTTGAATAGGACAAAAAGTCACAGGCTCCTCTACCTAGGGTAGGATGAGGTAAACCTAAGTAAGGAGGTAAAGCATGGAAGAAAAAGAAAAAGTACCAGTCTCAATAATAACTTTAGTAGGTGGTATAGTAATCACCATAATTAGTTTATGGGTTGGTCAAAATCATGGCCTCTTACCAGAACAAGCTTCCGAACAAGCGCCTCTGGTTGATGGTTTTTTTGACGTAATGTTTACGATAGCAGCAGGCTTATTTTTAGTGGTAGAGGGCACAATTGTCTTTTGTGCGATTAAATTTCGTAGGCGCAAAGGAGATGATGGCGATGGTGCCAACTTTAGAGAAAATTTACCATTAGAAATATTTTGGACGGCAATTCCATCCATAATTGTAATTGGTCTTGGCATCTATAGTGTAGATGTATACAGACAGATGGGTGGATTCAATCCAAATGGCACAATGATGGCTCATCATCATGCTCCATCTCATCAGCAAGTGGCAGAAATGCCTGGTTCTGCTATTGCTGCTCCCCTAATTGCAGATGCTGAGGGAATGGAATCAACAGAAGCAGTTCAAAAAGATAGTTACAAATATGGCTTGGGAGCAACTCCTGAAGAGGGAGGAAAAGCAGCAGATGTAGTAGTTGACATCACTGGTATTCAATATGGTTGGCTGATCAACTATCCTGATAGTGGCGTCATGGCAGGAGAACTTCATGTTCCTGTAAACAAGGATATCCAAATCAACCTCTCTGCTCAAGATGTAATTCACTCTTTCTGGATACCTGCTTTCCGTCTTAAGCAAGATGCAATTCCTGGTAAAGATACCCAACTGCGTTTTGTAGCTACTAAAACAGGAGAATATCCAGTTTATTGTGCCGAACTTTGTGGTGCTTACCACGGAGCAATGAGAAGCAGTGTTGTTGTTCAAACTCAAGAAGAATACGACACTTGGGTAGAAGAAAATACTTTTGCTCAACAACCAGAATTGAATCAAGCTGTAGCAGTAAATACTGCCGATTTATCAGAATCGGAATACCTCCAACCCTACTCTCAGGAGATGGGAATTAATTCCGAAACATTAAATCAAATTCATTCAGCCGATCGCTAAAAAAGCGCTCTGGGATTTGAGAGAACAATCAATCAAATCAAATTCGCTGATTTTAGAGAATAAGATTATACCATCAGTATTGGCAAAAACTCCAAGTTTGGTAGGGGTTTGGTGACCAAACCCCTAAGATTAGAGGTACTGATAACTGATGTAGCGCTCTGGGATTTGAGAGAACAATCAATCAAATCAAATTCGCTGATTTTGGAGAATAAGATTATATCATCAGTATTGGCAAAAACTCCAAGTTTGGTAGGGGTTTGGTCACCAAACCCCTACGATTGGAGATACTGATAACTGATGTACTGACACTCCGCGAAGTGTCACTACTAACTGATAACTGAAATGACACAAACACAAACTCCTTTAGATACTCAATCACAACCAGAAAAATCACATCCGGAAGCCTGGAAGTGGTATCACTACTTCGGCTATAACATAGACCACAAAGTCATCGGCATTCAATATCTGGTTACTGCCTTCTTCTTTTACCTGATCGGTGGTCTAATGGCAATGGGTTTAAGAGCAGAACTCTATACACCAGATCCAGACGTTCTCGATCCAAATGTCTACAACTCCTTCCTGACAAACCACGGCACGATAATGATTTTCCTCTGGATCGTGCCTGCTGCCATCGGTGGTTTTGGTAACTATCTAGTTCCCCTAATGGTAGGAGCAAGAGACATGGCGTTCCCTAACTTGAACGCGATCGCCTTCTGGCTCAACCCTCCTGCTGGAGCATTATTAATTGCGAGTTTAGCTTTAGGGGGAGCGCAAAGTGGTTGG
The DNA here is from genome assembly GCF_010672085.1 of Okeania sp. SIO3I5. Taxonomy (GTDB): domain Bacteria; phylum Cyanobacteriota; class Cyanobacteriia; order Cyanobacteriales; family Microcoleaceae; genus Trichodesmium. The sequence goes on along the minus strand of NZ_JAAHHT010000008.1, from coordinate 97,274 downwards.
ACAGCATATCCGCCACTCAGCATTATCACCAATAACGCGGGACAATCTTTATGGATTCTCAGTATCGTGTTAGTGGGAACTTCCTCAATTATGGGTTCGTTGAACTTTATCACCACTATCCTCAAAATGAAAATTCCTAGCATGAAATGGGATCAGCTTCCCCTATTCTGCTGGGCAATTCTCGCCACCTCCGTTTTAGCTCTATGCTCCACTCCTGTTTTAGCAGCAGGTTTGGTAATGTTATTATTTGACATCAACTTTGGCACCGGCTTCTTTAGACCAGAGATGGGCGGTGATGTGGTCATCTATCAGCACTTATTCTGGTTCTATTCTCACCCAGCAGTTTATCTGATGATTCTGCCAATATTCGGCATTCTCTCAGAAGTTATCCCTATTCATGCTCGCAAACCAATATTTGGTTATAAAGCGATCGCCTACTCCAGTCTCGCTATTTGTGTAGTAGGTTTGTTCGTATGGGTACACCATATGTTCACCAGTGGAACTCCAGCTTGGATGCGGATGTTCTTCACCATCTCCACTCTAATTGTGGCAGTTCCTACCGGAGTCAAAATCTTTAGTTGGGTAGCAACCCTCTGGGGCGGAAAAATTCGTTTTACCAGTGGAATGCTTTTTGCCATTGGTTTATTAGCAATGTTCGTTATGGGTGGACTAAGTGGCGTAACTATGGGAACAGCTCCCTTTGATGTTCACGTCCATGATAGTTACTATGTAGTAGCTCACTTCCATTACGTTCTATTTGGTGGGTCAGTATTTGGTCTCTATGCAGGAATCTATCACTGGTTCCCCAAAATCACAGGTCGGATGTACAACGAAACCTGGGGTCGGGTTCATTTTGTCCTTACCTTGATTGGTACTAACCTTACCTTCCTACCCATGCACGAATTGGGTTTACAAGGAATGCCACGTCGAATTGCCATGTATGACCCTAAGTTTGAATCTATAAATCATATCTGTACTTATGGATCAATTATCCTTGGTTTGTCTGTACTTCCATTCTTCATCAACATGGTTTGGAGTTGGATGTATGGGCCAAAAGCTGGCGATAATCCTTGGGGTGGTTTATCTTTGGAGTGGACTACTAGCTCACCTCCCATAATCGAAAACTGGGAAGTATTGCCAGTGGTTACTTATGGCCCTTATGATTTTGGCTCGAAGAAAACTCTTGGTATTAGAGAGCGGTTCAACCTGATTTCTACACCAAGTTCGAGAGCTAAAGAAACAGGTATCCCTGTATCAGAAGCTGATTCTTCATCCTTATATAGTGGTTCTGGTGATTCTGAGAATCCTCCAGGCAAAAATTAGGTATAAGATATAACTTCTATTGTATTGGGTTGAGGCAACTATAACAGAAGTCAGAAGTCTGTAGGGGCGAATGGCCATTCGCCCGTACATTCTTGCTTTGACTAAATTTGAGAGGCGCGAGAATGTGTTAAACGCCCTGGCAACTGCTATAGATCCAACCTAATACAAAGCTGATAACTACTCAACTATCCAACCTCAGAAATTATTTCGTTGATTTAGGTACAGAAGATTATGCAAGGTTCAACCATTGAGACAACTAATAATTTAGTTGATACTTCAGTTCATTCGGCGTCAGTAGAAGCCTCCCATCACGAAGAACATCAGGATTTAAGAGTTTTCGGATTATTAACGTTTCTCGCTTCTGAATCTTTGATGTTTGGAGGACTATTTGCTGCTTATTTAATTTATAGAGCAAATGCAGGAGTTTGGCCTCCTGAAGAAACAGAGGTAGAGTTATTATTGCCGACAATTAACACTATTATTCTGGTTTCCAGTAGTTTTGTGATTCACAAAGGCGATACTGCGATTAAAAAGAATGATATTTCAGGAATGCGCTTATGGTATATAGTTACAGCAATCATGGGTATCATTTTCTTAGGTGGTCAGGTTTATGAGTACATGACTTTGGGTTATGGTCTGACTACTAATGTCTTTTCCAACTGTTTTTATGTAATGACTGGTTTCCACGGTCTCCACGTTTTTGTTGGTGTATTACTAATTCTTGGCGTGTTATGGCGTTCTCGTCGTGCAGGTCATTACAACGAAGAAAAGCACGTTGGTATTGAGATGGCAGAAATATATTGGCACTTTGTTGATATTATCTGGATTGTTTTGTTCACTTTACTTTATATTTTGACTCAATTTTAATCCAGAAAATTTTGTTTTGAACATGAAGCAATTGATTATTTTTTAACCTCCATTGGAGGTTTTTTTATGCCCCTTTATGCAATAAATAATATCAAATCCGTTTGATATCAAATCTGCTTGCTTACAGCAGTTTTCCTGCACGGTAGACAACAGTAGGGACGTTCCATGGAACGTCCCTACGGAGTTTTGGTTGTGACGATGTGCTTCATCAAGAAAGAAAAGCGCTGTAGGAGAATAAGGTTTTATTATCAGTCTTGGCAAAAAATTACGTAGGGGTTTGGTGACCAAACCCAAATCAATTAGGGGTTTGGTGACCAAACCCCTACAAGGCATGAATAGTACCGATACTACCGGGTTTGATATGATTCGGTATAAAAAGTAGATCAGTGGTACAATTATAAGATGAGTCAGTGCAGTAGGAGTATTAGGAGGATTTTTCCCCCATTCTATTAGTTCTGCTCAAACATTATTTAGGTAGTTACGCCTTGGGCTTTTTTCTCTTTAGCCTTTTTGGCTTAGTTTGCTTAATTAATGATTTTCCGAAAAACATTTATTCAAGCAAGACAACCAAGTCTTTATTCTTAACAAAAAGGAGTTTAATTTATGACAAAAACTACTTCAGATATCACAACTGAAAAACCTCAAAATTTCCTATCTCTGATTTTCGCCCCTAATCAAGATTCCAATCTGACATTTCAAATAGCATGGACTTTATTGCGGGTGATTTCTGGGGTTGTGATGATTCATAATGGTTTTCACAAGCTTGATGATGTAGAGGGTTTTGCAACTAATGTCGTTTCTGGTATACTGGGTTTTCCATTTCCGACGTTTTTCACCTATTGTGCAGCTTATACCCAAATAGTAGGATCGATACTGCTAATTTTAGGATTACTGACACGCCCTGCAGCGATCGGTTTGTTCTTTGTAATGCTCGTAGCCATATATTTTCATGTGCTTGAAGATGGATTATTTGATGTCGCTTCTTATCAGGCAGCATCTCTCTTCGCAACTATGTATTTATTCTTAGTTATTAATGGTGGGGGGTCATTTTCTCTCGATCGCCTCATTGGCGAAAAAGTAGGAAATTCTGATTAGAAATATTTGTCTGTTTGAATTCGCCTAAAGGTTTACTAACTGTTAGTAAACCTTTCTCGGACGCTGTTATAGCAATCATACCCGATGGTGAGCGCCAGAGGTACTGATAACTGAAATGACCTATTGTGGTATTTCCTACAAACAACATTAAACTACTGCTTCAAAACCAAAGTGATTGCATAAAGGCATTGGCGATCGCTCATCAACGGCGGAATTCTGTTCGCCCAATATAATAAATTCTCAAACTAGGTTCACCTTCTACTAATTCACTAAATTTTTCTACTATACTTTTCGCATAAGGAGTTGCTAAGTGCTTATCAAGGGAGCCTCTACTTTTCCACTCTTCAAAAAATATAAATGAATTGGGATAAGTGGTTTTTTCATAAACATTATAACAGAGAAAAAAGAAGGCTTAATTTTTTAGAAAGACTAACCATATTGCTTATTAGCTATTGATATACAATGATAGGTTATAGCAGTCGAACCAAAGGTTAGGACTTTACTAAATACTGAAACTCAATCAGGGATGACTTCTAACTTTGGAATTTTGACTTGCCCGTAGCCCTATATGCAGGAATTATCCTAATTTATATCTAAAATCTAAAATACTTACTATGGATATTAAACGAGTAATTATTGCTCATAAGGCCAGAGATGATATGAGTCGTCATTATGCAGAACAATGTGCTAGACAGTTGGAAAATAGAGGATGTCAAGTGTTGATGGGTCCAAGTGGGTCACAAGATAATCCTTATCCAGTTTTCCTTTCCTCCAGCACTCAAAAAATTGACTTGGCAGTAGTTTTAGGGGGAGATGGTAGTGCCTTAGCAGCAGCTAGAAATTTAGCAGCAGAAGGTATTCCTATATTAGCAGTTAATGTGGGAGGACATTTAGGTTTTTTGACCGAGAATTTTGAAGATTTTCAGGAAACAGAGAAAGTATGGGATAGGTTGTTTGAAGACCGCTATGCAGTACAACTACGAATGATGTTACAGTCGGCAGTATTTGATGGCGATCGCTCAAACCTCAAACCAGCAAGCGATCGCTTTTTAGCGTTGAATGAATTTTGTATTAAACCTGCTTCTGCTGATAGGATGCCTACTTCTATTTTGGAGGTAGAAGTTGATGGTGAGGTAGTAGATCAATATCAAGGGGATGGATTGATTGTGGCAAGTCCCACAGGTTCGACTTGTTATACTGCTTCTGCTAATGGACCTATTATGCACGCTGGTATGGCTTCTATTTCTGTAACTCCAATTTGTCCTTTAAGTCTTTCTAGTCGTCCTATTGTACTTCCTCCTGGTTGTATAGTTAGCGTCTGGCCTTTACAGGAACAGGATCTAACTACTAAACTTTGGGCAGATGGGGTCTTATCTACTGCTATTTGGCCGGGACAAAGGGTAGATGTGCGTATGGCAGATTGTCAAGCTAAGTTTATTATTTTACAGGAAAATTATTCATTTTTCCAGACTCTCAGAGAAAAACTACAATGGGCAGGTGCCAGAATTAAGTATCAAAATTACCATCGGAGTAGTTAGGGAGGTGTGGGAGGTGTGGGAGGTGTGGGAGGTGTGGGAGGTGTGGGAGGTGTGGGAGGTGTGGGAGGTGTGGGAGGTGTGGGAGGTGTGGGAGGTGTGGAAGGTGTGGGGAACAAGTAAGAAATATTTACTCCGTCATTTTTAGTTATTAGTACCTACTATTAGGCTTCTCCAAAAATGAAAAATAAAATTAATTATTATCCATAAATTATCAATTACTCTCCCTTTCAGTTAAGTGTTCCCTATTTCCTCTTTTCTAGAGATGTCTATTGAAGCATCAGGATTAAAATACTGAAGTTTATTTTTTTATCCCCTTAAAAGGGAAAGCTTGAGAGCTTATTTTTTTGTCAGTAATACCACATTAATCACCGAATATTGTAAGTAGTTTAAATAAGGAATAGCTGATCTGACTAATTGCAAGATTTATGAGTAATATCATTTCCGGATAATTAGGTATAATAAAACTTTCTTCTCCTTAATACTTTATTTTTCTCTCTTATTCTCTCCTGAATTCTGTACGTTGCAAATCCGACGACTCCTCTACCTGACTCCTACATTTTTATTGATTTATAACTAAGTAGATAAGTACGAAAAAATCAAAGTATTTAACGAAAAGTAAAAATCTCAAAAACCTCTTTTATCCTGCCTTTTTCCTTATGCTTCCTGCCCGCTCATAACAACAATTTTTAACGTCTACCTACTTATTTAACCGGACATGATATAAAATGGGATTTATTCAGAGCAGAAAAGTTATCAAAGTTAGTTTAATTAATCTGCTTTTATTAGTAATTATATTGAGTTTAATTGAAGGTCTATCTAGCATCTTCTTAATGTTTTATAGAATTAGCAAAATTCAACCAATGAGTGAAATACGTCACACTCAATATGATGAACTATTAGGATGGGTGAATATTCCTAATGTGGATATTCCAAATATGTATGGTGAGGGTATATATTTTAAGACAAATTCTCAATCATTGAGAAATAACCAAGACTTTTCTATTAATATTCCTCCTAATAAAGTTAGAATAATTTGCTCTGGGGATTCTTTCACAATGGGATGGGGAGTTAGTAACGATCAAACATGGTGTCAATTATTAATATCTATAAATCAGCGTTTGCAAACTATTAATATGGGTCAAGGAGGATATGGTATTGACCAAGTTTATTTATGGTACAAACGTGATGGTACTAAGTTTGAGCATAACATTCAGATATTTGCTTTTATTACTGATGATTTTGTGCGGATGCAGCGAGCAAAGTCTTTGGGTTATGGAAAACCATTATTGTCTTTAGAAAATGGGGAGTTAGTTAATCATAATTTTCCTGTGCCTAGAGGTGCTTTTTTAGTTCCAAAAATTACAGAAGGTAGTAGATATATTCAAGAGTTAAGATTTTTAGGTCTATGGCAAATATTGTTTCCAAGAAAGTTGGAAACTGATAATCAATATGTTGCTCAAACTCCAGCTATAGCTATGAAAATATTTGAGGAATTGGCAGAAATAAATAGAGAGAAAAATAGTAAATTGGTGGTGGTTTATTTACCTATTCGTGCGGAGCGGATAACCGCTGAAAGCATCTAAGTGGGAAGCCCACCTCAAGATGAGTGCTCTCACTACGTTAGGTAGGTAAGGTCACGGGGAGACCACCCGTTGATAGGTGTTAAGTGGAAGTGCAGCAATGTATGGAGCTAAGACACACTAACAGACCGAGGGCTTGACCTCCATTTCAATCTTTGACTTCACAACTATGCAGCCTTCATTGTTTCTAGTTATTCCTGGTGTTTATGAGGCTATGGAACCACTCCGACCCATCTCGAACTCGGAAGTGAAACGTAGCGCTGGCGAAGATACTTTGGGGGTAGCCCCATGTGAAAATAGCTCAATGCCAGGATTATTATTGCTTAAAGTCTGTTTCTGAAATCTTAGAAACAGGCTTTTTGGTTTTTGTAGAGAAGTAAATTTGTTAGTGGAAAAGGCGATCGCTGAATTAAGTTACTTTTTCAAAATTTTGTAATTGTTTATGTGGGATAGACCATAATAATAGTGTAGGAATTCTCGAAGGTATCTTTCAATATTTTTCTGAAATTAACAATTGGCTAAATAAATCAACTGAAAATTAGTTATTAATCAACAAGTTATTATTTTTGGAGAAGTTTGATTCCACAAATCAAGCATGATTTTTGGGAATTTTCAGAATGCTGAATATAAGTTACCTTTTCAAAATTTTGTAATTGTTTATGTGGAATTGATCATAATAATAGTGCAGGAATTCTCGAAGGTATCTTTCACTATTTTCCTGAAATTGAAAATTAGCTAAATAAATCAACTGAAAATTAGTTATTAATCAACAAGTTATTATTTTTGGAGAAGTTTGATTCGACAAATCAACCATGATTTTTGGGAATTTTTAGAATTAGGATAGATAAATCATGCTTATTTTCAGTTAGTATTGTAAAGTTTTATTAATTTTATAGAAAAACATAGGAAAACAACTAAAAATATCTTAGACTGAGAAAGGATTGCAGAACAGCTCGTTAAATGTTTACAGGAGGGATAATACAGTTAGTAGAACGTACTATTATTAAAAAAAATCATCTGGTGTCAAATACAATGAGTCATGTCAATGTACGTTTAAATACCGATACGAAAAGTAGTCCCAAACGCTTTTAGCAATGGGATAGAGGGTGTTGTAGTTCACCCCGTTAAGGTAACACTTAATTAAAACTAAGTCAAGGAATATTTTTCTATAGATTTAGTAACTATGTAATATCAATTCTCAAAAGTAACTGGAAAGTTAGTGTAGATTTATAATCATAAAAAAAGTCAATGTTAGGAGTACCAAAAATCGAAATTTCTGAGTTGGTAGAGACCTTCATTGACAGGTTCAGAATATATTTTTGAGGCATTATCTCTCTAGCTACTTTCGAGAATTAATATAAATAAATAGAGAAAAATTACCCTTTTACACAAACAACTTGTTTTAGAGTTGCCACAACTTCTACTAAATCAGTTTGCTGCTTCATTACTTCTTCAATAGATTTATAAGCACTAGGAATTTCATCAATAACACCTCCATCTTTCCGACATTCTATTCCCTCAGTTTGCTTCACTAAATCATCTACAGAAAAACTCTTTTTAGCTTTAGTTCGAGACATTAATCTGCCCGCACCATGACTACAGCTACAATAACTTTCATGGTTTCCTTTTCCTTTGACTATAAAAGATTTGGATCCCATTGAACCTGGGATAATTCCATAATCTTCTTCTTGCGCTCGGACAGCACCTTTTCTAGTTACATAAACTTCTTCTCCAAAATGCACTTCTTTTTCAGCATAATTGTGATGACAGTTAACTTCTAATAATGGTTTGGTTGGTTTACCTCCCACTAAGTGCTTTTCAACTATTCGTTTAAAACGAGCCATCATTACGTCTCTATTAAACCGAGCATAATTTTGTGCCCATTGTAAATCGCGCCAGTAAGCGGCAAATTCTGGTGTATTAGTTATAAAATAGGCTAAGTCTAAATCTGGCAATTTTGTATCTGCCAATTTTGCTAATTCCTTGGCAGTGTCAATATGGCATTGAGCTAATTTATTACCAATATGACGAGAACCTGAGTGTAACATTAACCAAACGTTGTTTTCTGTATCAAGACAAAGTTCGATGAAATGGTTGCCTCCACCTAGAGAACCCATTTGTTTGAGAGCTTTACTTTCTAGATTTTTTACTCCTGGATGTAATTCTTTAAACTCTCTCCAATTCTGCCAATTAGTGACAGATTTTTCTATTTTTTTGTTGTCAGAAAATCCTACAGGAATAGTTGCTTCTATATCTTGTCTGATTTTTTTGAGCTTACCTTCTAGTCGTTCGGCAACAAAAGGCATTTTTACTGCACACATTCCACAACCAATATCTACACCTACAGCAGCAGGAATTATTGCTTCTTTTGTGGCAATGACAGAACCTACTAATGCACCTTTACCTAAATGGACATCTGGCATTAGAGCAACGTGTTTGAAGACAAATGGTAAGGATGCTACATTTTTGGCCATTTTGTTTTCTTGATGCTCTAGGGAATGATTTGCCCAAGACAATACTGGTTTTGGGGTTGAGAGGTTGAGTTTTTCGTATGGCATTTTTGATTTTTAGTTATTCTTGATTGTTTATCTATATTTGTACTACAGCATAACACAAAAAAATACAAAATGTTAAGTAAGGATATAAAAAATATAGTTATGAGGAGAACTAATGAACTAAGTGCCTATGCAAAATTAATTACATATTCTGTTGACTCTCTTCCCTGTTCCCTGTTCCCTGTTCCCTGTTCCCTCTCTCAACTAGGAAATTAATTTTGCACAACTACTTAGACAAAACGACTAGGAGATAATTGCTGGATAATCTCATCATTTTCTCCTGCTAAATAATTAGCAAATCTTTTAGCTAGGGGAGGTACCAGTGCGAATGGACTACTAAAGCCAGAAAAAATATGTATTCCTTCTATATTAGGAATAGCTCCTATGAGGGGTAAGTCGTCAGAACTGTATGCGATTAAGCAATGATGCCAGGTTGCTGGTAAATTTTCTAATGCAGGTAAAACTTTTCCTATCTCTACTCGGATAGCAGTTTCACTTTGAACAGGATCGATTTTAGCGTGGGGGTCAGTGAGTACGCGGGAAATTTGACCTATTCTAATACTATTATTTTTAAACTGAACTGCGCCAGCATCTAAGCTAAACGGTACAAACTTATGACCAGGTTCATCCCACATTTGCTCAAGTTCAACTGTACTTGTAGCAGCTTCATATTCAAAACGTTTCTGTACTGCTGGTATCACAATGGTATTTAGTTGTAAGTCAACAGGAGGAGTTTCTAGCATCTCAGCATGGGTGAAATAAACACGGGTAGAAATACCTGCTGACTTTAGGAAGTGACGGGAAATTCCACCTGCACAAACAACAATATTGGCAGCGTGATAGGTTTTGTCGGTGGTGTAGACTCCGGTTATGCGTTCAGAACAGCTATGGGTTGAATTATCCCTAGTTTTGACTAATCCAGTTACCTCTGAAATTTCAATTTGACCTCCTAACCTCGTCAATGCTTGAGAGTATCCTAAAGTTATGGCTTCTGGAGAAACATGACCTTGACTGACAGTGAAAGCTCCCGTGATCGCCTCTTTATTTAATAAGGGTTCCATTTCACAGGCTTCTTCAACACTTATGAGGCGAGGTACAATATTATACTCAGAGAAATTAGTAGCTATTTTTTCTGGGTCATATTCGGGGGCGATGGTTAACAATAAATCTAATTCTCTAAATTGGGTATCTGTTTCTAATTCTTCAGATAGATAATGATGGCGTTGTCTTCCTTCCTGAAAAAGTTGATTGGTCAAATCTGTAGTTCCAAACCAGTAGGGTAAAGTAGCATAACTATAACGACTTGCACCTTTTAAACTAGAGTATTTTTCCAACAGGAGTACAACAAAACCTTTTTTTGCTAGTTCATAACTAAGAGCTGCTCCAGTTATACCACCCCCAATTACAATCCAATCGTAACTTTTCATATATTTTTTAATATAACACTTTCCTGATATAATAGTAGGTATTTAGCTAATAACAAACATTAGATTATTTAGCCAAACAATTATGCAGTTTATTAATGAGTTATTGAAGATAAATACTAAACTAAAGATTGCAATTTGTAGACCTATACTTATATTGCTATTCAGTATAATTTTGCCTACTTTCAGCCTAGCACAGTTGCCTCGTTTTGATTCTCCTATACCTAAATCTCCTTCTCAAGAAAAACAGTCTTCGACCGTATTACCATCAAATACTCTTCAAAGTCAGTCTAGTCAACCTTCTGAGCAATCAATTGTTGATGGCTCAACAGCTCCTTTACCTGGAGAAAGACAATTACCTCTAGGAATTATCAAAGTTGTGAATGGTTTTGTCAATATTAAACTCACAAATAAAACTGCTGCTAAAATTTCCTATGAGGTAATTGGAGATACTACACAACGTCAGTTATCAGGTAAATCTGAAGTTATTTTAAGGACATTAAAAGTGCCTGTAAATATTACTTTTTATCGGGAGAAGGGAGGCTTTTTATTGATACAACCACAGTTCATTGCTGAAAATGGTGTTTTAGAGCTGATTATGACTGAAACTAATGATTTTAATTTGGATAAGTCTAGTTTGTTAATTGAGGAAACTGGAAGTTTATTTTTAAATTAGTTATTAGACTTCTTGCAGAAGTCAGGGAATAGGGAATAGGGAATATGGAATATGGAATAGGAAATTAAATTGTTTATTTCATATCTTGAATTGATTTCATTTTTGATTTTTGGATATGTCTATTGCTTAAATGCTAGTTTTTTGATTGTATAGATTTTTTGACTAAATTTATTGATATATTTACTCAATAATTTTATATATCTATAAAAAATTACAAGGAGTAGGTAGTATTCTTTAGTTTCAATAAGGTTTTAGGTTAATAGTTCAATGAACCTATCCCACTAATAATATTTTTGCTGAAAAGCCCAAATATTGTTAAAGATAAAAACGAAAAATCCAGCTTTTCAGGAAAATTTTACCTAAGTAAATAAGCATTTTTAGAATAGTGAGATAGGTTGTAAGCAGATCCAATGTACCAACTTGAGAAAAGAAATAATATTTCCTTATATTCAATTCCGTTGTGGTTTTAACCAGAGGTAATTATCAATTATAAATTAATGAAAAGCTATCAAATTCCGAGTGTAGTGATGATAACTTTAATATCTTTAATCATAGATTTTATTAAGAAGTAAATTATATAGCAATCCTCTAATATATTTGTGTATAAAAATCTTACCGCTTTTAGGGAACACTTAACTGGGAACAGATGGGAATTTCGGCTTTTTTATCTACTTTTTGATTACCCGCAACTTATGCGCGGATTGCTATAATAAATATTTTTATTGATAATAATTATTAAATAATTAATCTAAAAAAAAAGAAATTTTCTCAATTAAATAGTTCTAATTTTTATAGAAAATTTTTCTATAATTTTTGTAATTTTTGTCTATAATTAGAAATAGTACCATAACCAGTAAATAGATGACTGTAGACTCTCAAGCAATCAGCCATAAATGAAATGGTTGAATGTATTTCTTTACCTAGGTATTTGGTGAATATGTCTAATAATGATCGAGAAGATAAAATTCAGGTAAATTTTCAATTAGCTCGTAGTAAGTGGGAAAGTTTCCAAGTCAAGTGCAAGAATAATGGTGCTTCCATATCAGAAGTTCTACAATTTTTAATTGAGCTTTACTTAGCAGAAGAAATAGATAATTATCAAACTATTTTATCCGTTAGTTTGGCAACTAAAGTTGATGCAGAAATAGGAAAGTATATAGGAAATAAATTAGATAGATATATAGATAAATACATAGAAAAAAAGTTGATTCAAGGAATTGAAAAAATAGATGATCCTCAAGAATTAGTAACTACTAAAAATAATAATAAATTAATCAATGTAGGAAATAATAGCGAAATAGTTAGAGAGAAATATCAAGAAAAAAAAGTCTTAACAAAAGAAACAATCGATCAAAAAGAAGTTAAAAAAAATCAATTTAGCAATGAGGGGAAAGAATTAAAAACTGCACGAGAGCTAGCCAAATTGTTCGGTTGTTCTGCTGCATATATAACGACTCTTAACAGATTAGGTGACTTACAAAAAAGAGGGTGGAGAGATTCTGGAAAAAGACAAGGTAAAGCTATTCTTTATCAACAGATATAAACCTTTAAAGTGACAATATTTTGAGAAAATTATACCTGTTGAATCAATTGAGTTTTTCCTTGATGATTTACCCTTGCCAGAATTATTCTTTTTCTGAAGCACCCCCGAAAATCTGATGACTAAACTAAGACGTCTGAGTTTTCCCTTGATTATTTATCCTTGCCAGAATTACTCTTTTTCTGAAGCACCCCTGAAAGTCTGATGACTAAACTAAGACGTCTGAGTTTTCCCTTGATGATTTACCCTTGCCAGAATTATTCTTTTTCTGAAGCACCCCCGAAAATCTGATGACTAAACTAAGACGTCTGAGTTTTCCCTTGATGATTTACCCTTGCCAGAATTATTCTTTTTCTGAAGCACCCCCGAAAATCTGATGACTAAACTAAGACGTCTGAGTTTTCCATTGATGATTTACCCTTGCCAGAATTATTCTTTTTCTGAAGCACCCCCGAAAATCTGATGACTAAACTAAGACGTCTGAGTTTTCCCTTGATGATTTACCCTTGCCAGAATTATTCTTTTTCTGAAGCACCCCCGAAAATCTGATGACTAAACTAAGACGTCTGAGTTTTCCCTTGATGATTTACCCCTGCCAGAATTACTCTTTTTCTGAAGCACCCGAGTCTAATTACTCAGACGTCTGAGTTTTTCCCTGATGATTTACCCTTGCCAGAATTATTCTTTTTCTGAAGCACCCCCGAAAATCTGATGACTAAACTAAGACGTCTGAGTTTTCCCCT
>NZ_JAAHHT010000008.1:23487-83923 GCF_010672085.1 Okeania sp. SIO3I5 | reverse complement strand
AGCACCCGAGTCTAATTACTCAGACGTCTGAGTTTTTCCCTGATGATTTACCCTTGCCAGAATTATTCTTTTTCTGAAGCACCCCCGAAAATCTGATGACTAAACTAAGACGTCTGAGTTTTCCCCTGATGATTTACCCTTGCCAGAATTACTTTTTTTCTGAAGCACCCGAGTCTGATTACTCAGACGTCTGAGTTTTCCCTTGATGATTTACCCTTGCCAGAATTACTCTTTTCCTGAAGACCCGAAAATCTGATTAATAAACTCAGACGTCTGAGTTTTTCCCTAATTATTTACCCCCGCCAGAATTACTCTTTTCCTGAAGAACCCCTAAAGTTTCATTACTAAGACGTCTGAGTTTTTCATGATCACTGATATTGCCATGCCTCACGTCAAATTAGGGTATCTAAACAATTTTGTAATGGTACTTATTAGTCTATCACCAGGTTATAATATCCCTTTCCTCCTTAAAATATAAATATTTTCAAACTTTATGTAAGTCATATTTTTTTCAACTTAACCCTTAATTTGTTCAGCCATCCACTGCATATAAGGAGCATAACCTGAGACGATTGGTAAAGCAATTATTTCTGGTACTTCGTCAGAATGTAATTCTCTTAATTTTGATTCTAGGATGTCAAACTTATCTAAGTTTGTCTTAATTAATAAATTATAGGAATCTTCTGAACATAGCTCTCCTTTCCAATTATAAATTGAGTGAACTGGAAAGATATTTACACAAGCTGCTAATTTTGATTCTACTAAAGATTTTGCAATTGCCTTAGCTTCATCTAGAGAAGTAACATTTACGAAAACAACACCATAATTAGTTACACTCATAATTTCATTTTGAATTTTCTTTGAGTTTTTAGTTGATTTATATTGAATTTAATCAAAAGCCGAATTATATAGCACTAGCAAAACTAAAATACAATTTTGTTGATGGTGGTAAAATTGTATTAACTAATTCTGCTTTTTCTAGATTTGCGCCAATAAATGTTGCTTCACTCAAGTCAGCTTCACTCAAGTCAGCTTGATAAAGTTTACTCCAATTCAAATTTGCTCTGACTAAATTAGCTTCTGTTAAATTGGCCCCTGTTAGATCTGCTCCATTTAATTTGATATTTCGCATTAAAGCTCTGCTAAAGTTGGTTGCCAGTAGGTTTGCCCCTTCCAAATTTACTCCATTTAACTTTGCTTCACTAAAGTTAACTCCATTCAAGTCTGCTGCACTTAAATCTATTCCATTTAGGTAAGCTCTTCTAAAATTAACTCCTGTAAGTTGAGCACCAAATAGTCTAGCTGCCATTAGTTTTGCTTCGTACATATTAGCCCATTTGAGATTAACACCTATGAGATTAGATTCTCGCAGATTAGTAGATACTAAAGTAGCACTGCATAGATTAGCACTCCATAAATTAGCCTGTCGAAGGTTAGCACTTGTAAGATTAGCGCCACTTAAATTTGCTCTAGGCAATTTTGATTTTACTAGAAAAGCTCCACTAAGATTCGTTTTGATCAGGTTAGCATCAGCCATTCTAGTTTCACCCATTTTGGCAAAGCTGAGGTTAGCCCTATGTAATAATGCTTCATTGAATTGAGTTTTTGTGAGAAAAGCTCTACTTAAATTTGCTCCTGTTAAATTGGTCTTGGAGAAGTTAACTCCGATCAGAATTGCTCTACTCAAGTCAGCTCCAGTTAAATTCAGGCCACTAAAGTCTCTTTCTCCTTCTTCGTATCGCTGGACCAGCTCTTGTTCTTTCATGGTTCTATAATTTCCTAATCTGTATAAATAAATTATTAAGTCTTACTTAATATCTTATTACAGCTTTCTCAATTTAGAATTAGTAAATTGTATTACAAAATGTTTTTATAGCTTGACATTTTGCTAGGTTGTTATTCTTGAAAGATAGTTTTGAGGTTTAATTAGTTACTTGTTGAGAGGAAAAGTATTATTATATGTTTTGGGAGGTTGATTGACTGTGAATTCTACTGTTATAGATTCTTTTTCTAAAAAAATCATTTAAATCAATAAATTTTTAGGTATATAACAAAATTTCTTGATTTAGGTGTGATGTTAAAATTAATTAATCAATAGACTTCTCTGATAGTCAAAAATTAAATCAATTATCGTACAGAAATAATCAATTCTTTCTCACTACTCCCTACTCCCTACTCCCTACTCCCTATTTTCCGGAGAGGTCTAATATAGATTTACTGTTTAAATATCTTTCGATTAAGATAATGGCTACAATATCATCTATTGGTTTGGGGGGGATTCGCATTCCTGGTGGAATTAGACGAACAAGTCCTTGAGGGGGATATATTTGCCAGTAGCGATCGCGAGCTTCTAAACTAGAGTAACGTTCATCTATTTTTATTATTGGTATTTTTTCTG
This sequence comes from Okeania sp. SIO3I5, assembly GCF_010672085.1. GTDB lineage: Bacteria > Cyanobacteriota > Cyanobacteriia > Cyanobacteriales > Microcoleaceae > Trichodesmium. The sequence continues at coordinate 81,525 of NZ_JAAHHT010000008.1, read as the reverse complement.
AGATAATTTTTGTGAGGTTTTGTTTCCAAAATTCGGATGTGGTTTGGTCGCCTATCACAATTAAGTTAATATCAAACTGTTGATTTAATTTTGTTATTGTTGTGGTAATTTTTGCAGATTCTACGACTTGGTGATAATGCAGTTGTTTGTCTTTATCCATAATTGCAATTCCACATTTATCACTACCAGGGTCAAATCCTAAAATCATATTTTAATATTTTTTATTGCTGAGTAGATTAATGCTATCTATTGATATTTTTTTTCTGCTAAAGTTTTTCTCATAGTAGGAAACAGGGAATAGGGAATGGGTGAAAAAACAATTATTTGTCAGAAATAAATTCACTATAACTTTAGGAAGATAAATAGTTAGACACCCTAACTGTAGACTGGTTTCAATGCCTGAGTTGATTCAAGTTTTAAGATTTAGTTGTCAAACAAGTTCCTTAATACTTAGTTTTACAAACAGTCTTTCGGTTCGAGAATATAACATAATGTCGGACTGAATATTTACATTATATTATATCAAATCCGGTTAAACAACCTCACAATCAATATGCTCAAATACTCATGGCGACGTAATTGGATATATGTACAATTAGGCGGATTTGATATTAGTTAGCAACTTGATGGAGGAAAGAATTTTGGAGCAGTAGCTAATAGACAACAGACAACAGGGATTAAGATTAAACTTTACCTAATTGGTCTGAAATATTCTGCCATAAAATCAAAATAAATTAATCAAAATAGAGAACAAAAAACAGGAGAAAATCAAGAAAACAAAGGAATTAAAAAAGAGCGAATTTTCTGCTAGTGAATAAAGTGAAAATTATACTCAGATAAAAAGTTTGGGATTTGATAAAAAAGGCAAAAGGAAACAAATAAAACTATAAGAGACTGTTTGTCAAATAAATATTAAGAGAGCATCACTTGTGGCTAAAATCTCAAAGCGGTAATACTTCAAGGTATTGAAATTTGGTAGATAGAGAAGTATTCAATACTTATGTTCCGAGACTTTTTCAGACAAATATTTGTCTTGATTATTTTCCCCTTATTCCCTATTCCTTATTCCCAGTTAAGAGTTAAGTGTTCCCTATCTCCTTTTTATATTTCCTGATACATTCAATCTCTAACTATAAATTTAATTTAATTTTTAAATTAAATTAAAACTTACATCAATGAAAAATACTATTATCCACTTAGTCTTTTAAGATTTTTTGACGCTCTATTTGTAACTGCTCAATTTCTTGTCTGAGTGTTTCTTTTTGTTCTATGATTTTGCTCAATTGATTTTGAGTTAAATTAAGTTCTGCTTCAGTTCTAGCTTTTGCTGCTTGAACTTGCTTTAGTTCTTCTTGTGTATCGACTTTTACTGCTTCAACTTGATTTAATTGGTCTTGGATTATTGTTAGTTGAGTTTCTGTTTTAGCTTTTTGGTCTAAGGTTTTCTTTAAAGATTGATTAACTTGATTTAATTGGGTTAGAGCTAACCCTAACTCATCTTTTAATCTTTGTAATTCATTCTTGATTTTAATTGTTTCTAATTCAGCTTTTGTCAGTTCCTTGCGAGTTTCATTAAGCTTGATTTGGATTTCATCTATCCTAAAAACACCTTTTCTTAATGGTTTGCTAGTTGCAAATAAAGTCGCTAAGGTTAAAGCTGAAAGAATACTGCCAGTGAGCATAGTGACTAATGCAGCAGTATCGCGGGGTCTAAGGTTAAATATTCTTAGTCTTGCTTTGCCTACTTTTGTACCTAGGCGATCGCTAATAGTAGCGATTACACCACCTAAAAGCAAAATTGCTAATACTAGGATAACACCGGCGGTCATTAATGCCTGCTGGTAATAGTTTAATTTTGAAGTTACCTTCTGATCGTTGTTTTAGGCCATTAGCCAGTATCAGATATAGGCAGTAATTTATTTGTTTTACTAAAATTATATTATATTCTATTTAATTTTTATAGGGTTTCTGAGCAATTGTGAGGTACACCTATCTTGAATTTGTATTCTATTTCCTATTTCCTATTCCTTATTCAATGTTCCTTAAAACAAGGAAATTTTCTACTTTACCAGTAGAAATTGGTATCATAAAGATAAAACACAAATATAGTTTTATGTAGTTAAATATAGTCATATAGTCTCCAGAAATTTGGGCGAATATTGACATAATCTAACAATGTCTGTAACCATAGAAGATAAAATAGCCTTAAGAGTCAATTCACTAAGTTCAATAGGGTGAAATTCCACCGACTGACACGCTACCTCTAGATATATAAGAACATATCTCCAAGCCTCAGTCAGAATGACCAAGTAGAAATTGAATCAGGGAGATAATTAAATAAAGAGGAATATAAAAAGCAGTTCCCTTTCGTCTTAGTCATGGGTTAGAGGAGCCAGTGCGTTGGGCGTCCCGACAATCACGCAACTGGCGTGGTGTTGTAGTTCACACAGTTAAGGTAAAACTTGCAAAGTTAAGAATATGTCATATTTGACTATATTTTTATCAACTATTGATTGACAATTGAAAATCAAGTAAATTGCTGACTTAAAGCCACTGGGTTATGTACTGTAATTTTCTTCTTATGAATAGATATCATTCCATCTTGCCGAAGGTCTCCGAGTAGACGAGTGACTGTCACCCTTGTTGACCCAATTGCTTCTGCAATTGCTTGGTGAGATAATTTTAGGTCAATCGTAATCCCATCTTTACTGGGGACTCCAAAATCTCGACAAAGGATTAACAAAAAACTAACCAGTCTAGAACCCATATCTCGGTGTGCCAGTGTCTCAATCATCATCTCTGTTTGTAAGATTCGAGATGATAGTCCACGCAATAAAACGACTGACAGTTCTGGATCTTCTCTCAGAGCTTTTTCTACCTGGTCAATTGGCACTGATATTAATTCTACTGGGGTAAATGCCACTGCATGGTAGAAACGGTCAGACTTATGGCCTGTAATTAGAGACAGTACCCCAAATACACTATTTTCCCGAAGTAGAGCTACTGTAATTTCGTCTCCTGCTTCATAAACCCTGGATAGCTTAACTGCGCCTTTAATTAAGACGTAGACACGCTCGGCAGGATCTCCTGGAAAAAATATTGTCTTGCCCCGTTCAAAACTTTCTACAACTGGTGGATATGACCCACCAGATATATTACGGAAAACAGATGCTAGTGGTCTATCATGCGTCACGACCAATTTCCTTACACTCTCTATATAAAAATATTTATATCTTTTAACTTTAATAGCTCAAAGCCTGAACAAAGGCTATACTATTAAGTTGCAATGTATTATTATCTATTTTAGGATTTACCTTACTTGTTAATACTTGAGATAGATTAGCACAATGAAACCGAGAAATTTAGTTGGAAATTATGGCCATTAGTGCTATATCTTGATATTTTGCTTGATGACAAAGATTTAATGTATTATAGCGTCATCATAAATTAAATTTTAGAATTTTAATTTGAGCAGAAATTTTACTTTACTACATTTTGTCAATAAATCAAGGTATTATGTTAGATTTAACCGGAAAAAATGCTCTGGTGACAGGGATTGCTAATAATCGTTCTATTGCTTGGGGTATTGCTCAACAACTTCAGCAAGCTGGGGCAAATTTAGGGGTTACCTTTCTACCAGATGATAAAGGTAGATTTGAAAAAAAGGTTAGGGAATTGGCAGAACCTTTGAGTCCTTCTTTTTATTTACCGTGTAATGTTCAGGATGATGAACAGGTTGAGGCTACTTTTGCCCAAATAGGCGAAAAATGGGGTAAGTTGGATATTTTGATTCATTGTTTGGCTTTTGCTGGTAAAGAGGAATTGTCTGGAGATTTTAGTAATACTACTCGTGAAGGATTTACTCGTGCTTTGGAGATTAGTTCTTATTCTCTAATAGATTTGAGTTCAAAGGCTAAGGAACTGATGACTGAAGGAGGGAGTATTGTAACTCTGACTTACTTGGGGGGCGTGCGAGTTATTCCTAATTATAATGTGATGGGAATTGCTAAGTCTGCTTTGGAAATGAATGTTCGTTATTTGGCAGCAGAACTTGGCCAGAAAAATATTCGGGTAAATGCTATTTCTGCTGGTCCAATTAAAACTTTGGCTTCTTCGGCAGTGGGTGGTATTAAGGATATGATTCATCATCTGGAAGAAGTAGCTCCCTTGCGTCGGACTGTGACTCAAATTGAGGTTGGTAATACTGCTGCTTTTTTATGTAGCGATCTGGCGAGTGGAATTACTGGTCAGGTTATCTATGTGGATGCTGGTTATGAAATTATGGGAATGTAGATAGAATTCAAAATTCAAAATTCAAAATTCAAAAGTGAAGAAATTAATTTAGACAGTAGCTAGACAGTACAGTTTCCCGATGGAGTTAAGTTAAGGTTGGGTTTGGTAGGTTGCTGTTGGGTTTCGTTCCTCAACCCAACCTACTATTAAGTAAAAATTCAAAATTCAAAATTCAAAAGTGAAGAAATTAATTTAGACAGTAGCTAGATAGTACAGTTTCCCGATGGAGTTAAGTTAAGGTTGGGTTTGGTAGGTTGCTGTTGGGTTTTGTTCCTCAACCCAACCTACTATTAAGTAAAAATTCAAAATTCAAAATTCAAAAGTGAAGAAAGTAATTAGATGGTGGGTGGGTAGTAGAGTTTCCAGATCGAGTTAAGGTTTGGTTTGGTAGGTTGAGGTTAGGGAATAGCAGAAAATAAATTATCCCGATTTTTTTACTCTATCATTACTAGCTACTCCCGACTCTCTGACTTTTTCAACTTCTTCCCTACATTCTACTCCCTGCTCCCTTACTTTCATCTGAAAAATTAAAGTTCAAAATTTATATTTATATTTTTATTATGCAGATAAGCGATCGCCCTTCTTCATCTACTCCAGCAAATTTTAATTTTCCTGCCAGAGTTGCCTCGGTGAAACGGACAACTGGGGAAACTGATGTAACAGTTACTCTTAATCTTGATGGCGTGGGTAATTGCAAGGCGAATACTGGCATTCCTTTTTTAGACCATATGTTGCATCAAATTTCTTCTCATGGACTGATCGATCTGGAAGTCCAAGCGGTAGGGGATATTGAAATTGATGACCATCATACTAATGAGGATGTGGGGATTACTTTGGGCCAGGCTTTAAGGCAGGCGTTGGGCGATCGCAAGGGTATTGTACGTTTTGGTCATTTTTTGGCTCCTTTGGATGAGGCTTTGGTTCAGGTGGCCTTAGATTTTTCTGGTCGTCCACATTTGACTTATGGTTTGGAAATTCCGACTCAACGGGTTGGTACTTATGATACTCAGTTGGTGCGGGAATTTTTTGTGGCTTTGGCTAATAATAGTTTGATGACTTTGCATATTCGGCAGTTGGCGGGGATTAATTCTCATCATATTATTGAGGCAGGGTTTAAGGCTTTTGCTCGTTCTCTACGGATGGCTACAGAAATTGACCCCAGGCGAGTTGGGGAAATTCCTAGTTCTAAGGGTGTTTTGTAGTTAAGAATTTAAAATTTAGAATTTAGAATTTAGAATTTAGAATTCAGGAGTCGGGAGAATCATAAAACCTCTGTAGTGCGGGCATCTTGCCCGCGACAGCTATACCTCACTGAATTTAGAATTTAGAATTTAGAATTCAGGAGTCGGGAGAATCATAAAACCTCTGTAGTGCGGGCATCTTGCCCGCGACAGCTATACTCAGAAGAAAAGAGTCAGGAGTCAGAATAGCATTTTTCGTCAAAGGAATGATTTGTGAAAAAAACCGTAGGGGTTTGGTTTCCAAATCCCACTTTGGCTAGGGTTTGGAGACCAAACCCCTACAATAAAATATTACAACCTATTTAGGATTGCTATAGCGTTTCCCAAGCTAGCGAAGTACAGTTATCTTTTTATCTTTTCATTACTCCCTATTCCCTATTCCCTATTCCCTGTTCCCTGTTCCCTGTTCTCTCAAAGCTAGAATTTTGTACCTCACCATTATGAGAACTGCTATATATTATGGTTCAAAATATTCAAGCTCAGGATATTACTTTAGAAGAATTACAAGAAAACTTCGGACTTCAACTAACAACTGATAGTCAATTTTTCCGAGAATGGCAAGACAATTTACCTTCTTTAACTGATGAAGAAAAACGCAGTTTAGAAAGAGTTAGAAGTAACTATTTTAATTTAGTTAATCGTCGCCCTTTATTGGAAGAGGGAGTCAAATTGGTGATTTTATCTCCTTTACTAGATTTAGCTGGATTTTTTCAATCTCCCTTTTCCATAACAACTGAAACTTCTGTGGAAATTTCTGCTGAAGATAATGATTTAATTGTTAGAGGTAGAATAGATATTTTAGTTCTACAACAGAGATTTTGGATATTGATTATTGAATCTAAAAAGACTAAATTTGATGTTACGGCAGCTCTACCTCAAACTCTAGTTTATATGTTGAAAAACTCCCAACATGATCGCCCAAAGTTTGGTTTTTTGCTGAATGGTAGAGAGTTTGTTTTTGTTAAACTTCAAAAAGCAGATGTTCCTATATATAGTCGTTCTTATGCTTTGTCTATTGATAGAGAAAATGATTTGGAGCAAGTTTTAGCAGCTCTCAAAAATATTGGTAATTTAAGCTATCAATCAACCTAATTCCTTCCTTCTCTTCCCTACTCCTTACCGAAAAATTTTGGTTTAAAGCCTCCCCTTGGATAGGGGATAATAAATAAAAACTTTCCTTTGAGTCAATCCTCTTCTTTTCAAGGAGAGGTAATTATTAATTATTCATTATTAATTATTAATTCTTGAATCCCTATTCCCTACTCCCTATAATTATGAAATTTATCAGTCCTAAAACCGATTTTGCTTTTAAAAAAATATTTGGTTCGATTCACAGTAAAAACATTCTAATTAGTTTTCTCAATGCCATAGTTTATAACAATCAAAATGTTATTAAATACCTAACAATAATGAACCCTTATAATCCTGGAGTTACTAACAATCTCAAGGATACTTATTTAGATATAAAAGCAGTTTTAGATAATGATTCTACAGTCATTATTGAAATGCAAGTATTGAATGTAGAAGGTTTTGAAAAACGAGTAATTTATAACCTAGCTAAAGCTTATGGAAATCAATTAGATCGTGATGTTGGTGAAGGTTATATGAACTTGACTCCTTTTTTGGCTTTAAATATTGTGGATTTTGTTTTATTTGAGGATACGGAGAAAATTATTACTAAGTTTAAATTGAAAGAAGATACGGAATTTTTTAATTACCAAGATGAATTTACTTTAATGTTTTTAGAGTTACCTAAATTCACTAAAGAATTATCAAGATTAGAAACTTTAAGCGATAAATGGACATATTTTATTAGTTCGGCTCCAAAATTAGAAGTAATACCCTCTTCATTAGAAGAAGTACCAGAAATAAAAGCGGCATTAAATATGGCGAATAAAGCGAATTTAAACAATCAAGAATTAGAAGAATTAGAGACACAGGAAAGGTTGATTAGAGATTATAAAGGACAAATTAATTTCGCCAAAAGGGAAGGACGGGAAGAAGGACGGGAAGAAGGACGGGAAGAAGGACGGGAAGAAGGACTGGAAGAAGGAAGGGAAGAAGGAAGAGAGCAAGTAGCCAAACAAATCTTACGTCAAATTCGCCGAAAGTTTGGAGAAATAGCTCCAGAAGTTCAAATTCAGATAGAGCAGTTATCTCTGGAAAAATTAGATATTTTAGGGGAAGAAATTTTTGATTTAGCAACTATAGTAGATTTGGAAAACTGGTTAGTTAATCAATAATAGAAAAAGACGATATAGCGGATTCCACCAAGGAAAAAGCTACGAATAGATTAATTAATCTATATCTATATGTGAGGAAAAGATTATGATTAAAACGAATGTTAATATTACCCCGGAAGCTCAAGAGCTTTTGATAAAAGCAGCGGCTAAAAAACAAGTTTCTGTAGAAGAACTTGCTTCGGAAATATTAAATGAAGCTGTTCAAAATAAGCTTGCTGAAGTTGTTAATATTAGTGAAAATAAAAAGGAATATCCTCCTAATCCATTGGCAAATAAGCAGCCATATTTATACTATGCCGATCCTCAAGAACTAGCTATTCCTCTAGAAGACTGGGATATGGAAAGTTATTATTAAGAGGTTTTATGATTGTTCTAGACACTCATATTTTTGTTTGGTGGAATCAGAATGATCCTAAACTAACCAGTTACCATCGTGAGATAATTAAGAGAGAAAGACCAGATGGATTAGGAATTTCTACTATCAGTCTTATTGAAATAGCAAGACTTGTTAAAGTAGGAAGAATAATTCTTCCTTTACCCATTCAAGAATGGTTTAAAATTGCATTAGCATAAGAAGGAATTATTCTTATTTCTATTACTCCTGAAATTGTGGTTGATGCTCAATCACTGCCTGGTAATTTTCACAAAGATTCAGCAGATAGAATAATTGTCGCAACGGCAAGATTATCTAATTGTTCTATAGTGACGGTAGATCAGAAAATACTTAACTATTCTTATGTGAGTGTTATTCCACCTATTCCACCTACCTGAAAATCAATATACTTAAACACAAATAGGATTTAGATCGGGTTGATTAATTAGCTACAATACAAAAAGACGGTATAGATAATTTATTCATCTAAAGATGACTTAAGCTTTTAGCCAAGCATTTCAATTCTTGGTGAGTCATAGGAAAAATTTTTATTGAGGTCTAATTTATGTTAGATAATGTTGTTAAAACGATTATTAATGTTAGTAAATCTGCTGTTCCTCAAGCAGTCAATTTAGCTCAACGACAAGAAATTGTTGTCAAAATTTTAAAGGAATTAAAACTTGATCCCCCACAACCTTCTGACAATGTTGATCAGGTTTATGTTTATGCTTTGGTGGAATATGGCGTGGGTAAGGATGAGCCAATTCTTAAACTTTTTCGGGAGAAGGAAATAAAAAATGCTTTTTGGAGTGCTTATACTAATAATTCTCCTATTAGTTTCTTGAATGAAGTTAATAAATTTCTGAACTGGGAACTTAAGGACTGGAATACTTTGGGGAATGAAATAAAAGAATCAAAGATTGATATTCAGTCGGAATTAGAAGAGTTTGGTCGAGCTTTTATTCGTGTGGCGAAGCGGACTAAATCTTCAAAGTTTAAGCTTTATCCAGAATTGAATTTAGACGAATATCCAGATTGGAATTTTGATGAATATCCGGCGGAATTTAAGTCTTTAATTATGGAAAAAATTAAGGCTTTTTGTGGTCGGGAATTTGTGTTTGAGGAATTTGGGAATTTTATCAAAGGCAACCCTAATGGTTATTTTACTGTGGTTGGGGATGCGGGGATGGGCAAAACTGCTATTGCTGCTAAATATGTTTATGACCATAAGTTTCCTTGTCATTTTAATGTTCGTGCTGATGGTCGTAATAAACCAGACTTTTTTCTCAAGAGTATCAGCAAACAATTGATGAAGCGCTACGAGTTGCAAAATCCTAATCAGGATAATTTGTCTGCTTTGCTGCAAAAGGTTAGTGAAAATCTTGGGGGGCAAAAGTTGGTGATTGTGGTTGATGCTTTGGATGAGGTGGAGCAAACTGGAGGCGGTAATATTCTGGATTTTCCGACGACGTTGCCCGATGGCGTTTATTTTTTCTTGACTAGGCGACCTTATGAACGTGAGAATAAACGTTTGAATGTTTCTCCTGGGGTGGGAATGAGGGAATTAGATTTGAGGGTGAAGGAAAATCAGGATTTGAGTCGGAATGATGTGAAAAGATATATCGGTTTTATGTTGAATGCAGACTCAGACGATGGGGTTGAGTTGCAAAACTGGGTGCAGGAGCGGGATATTCAAAAGGTAGATTTTGTTGAGCAGGTGGCAGACAAGAGTGAAAATAATTTCATGTATCTGCGTTATGTGTTACCGGATATTGCTAAGGGTTTTTATTCAGATTTGAGTTTGAGGGAGTTGCCTGATGGTTTGCAAGATTATTATCAACAACATTGGGTGCGGATGGGAATGGAGGATAAACCTCTGGAAAATAAGGTTATTGTTTTGTTTATTTTGGTGGAAAGTCGTACTTTGCCTAGTTTGGAAATGATTGCTGAATTTGCGCAACAGGATGAGTCTGATGTGGAAGATGTTCTAAAGGAGTGGGTGGAATTTTTGAGTAAGCAGGAAGTTGAGGGGGAAATTTGCTACAGCATCTATCATGCAAGTTTTCTTGATTTTCTTAAGGGAAAAAGGAAGTTGGATAGTACCCGTAGGTTGTTTGAGGAAGTGAATGAACGGATGGCGAGTGATTATTCAGATATTTAGAAAGGAGTAATATTGTGGGAAAAATTGCTGAAATTTTGGCATCACGATCGCCTGCTAAGAAGCGTAGTTTTCTTGGTAATATTCAGACTCTGGTAAAGTCAGGTGAATTAGAAAAGTATTACAAACTCCTGACTAATTTTGATTTCCTGGCAGCAAAGGTGCAACATCCTGAATTTGGGGTGCAAGCGTTAATTGAAGATTACGATCTGATTGAGGGTGACAATGAGAAAGTTAAAACTTTGAAATTAATTCAAGGAGCGTTGCGATTGTCGGCACATATTTTGGAAAAAAATGGAGACCAACTGGCAGAACAGTTATGGGGGCGGATGCAGCATTTTCGCAAACCAGAAATTCAGGAATTACTATTAGAAGCAAAACAGAATAAACAAAGTATTTGGTTGCGACCTTTGACAACAAGCTTAACGCCTCCAGGTGGGCCGTTAATCCGTACCCTCAAAGGTCATAGAGACTCAGTAATAGCTGTAGCAGTTACCCCTGATGGTAAGCAAGTGATTTCCAGTTCATCTGACAGAACCATCAAAGTTTGGAGTCTGGAAACTGGGGCTGAAATTCATACTTTAAAAGGTCATAGAGACTCAGTAATAGCTGTAGCAGTTACCCCTGATGGTAAGCAAGTGATTTCCAGTTCATCTGACAGAACCATCAAAGTTTGGAGTCTGGAAACTGGGGCAAAAATTCATACCTTTACTGGTCATCGCAACTATGCATATGCTGTAGCAGTCACCCCCGATGGCAAGCAAGTAATTTCCGGTTCATTATTTGACAATACCATCAAAGTTTGGAGTCTGGAAACTGGGGCTGAAATTCATACCTTTCCTGGTCATAGCAGCTATGTAATGGCTATAGCAGTCACCCCCGATGGCAAGCAAGTGATTTCTGGTTCATCTGACAAAACTATCAAAGTCTGGAGTCTCAAAACTGGGGCAAAAATTCATACTTTAAAAGGTCATAGGAAGAAGGTAAATGCTGTAGCAGTCACCCCCGATAGCAAGCAAGTAATTTCCGGTTCATCTGACAATACTATCAAGGTCTGGAACATTAAAACTGGAGCAGAAATTTTTACCCTCAAAGGTCATAGCCATATCGTAGGAGCTGTAGCAATCACTCCTGATGGCAAGGAAGTAATTTCCGCTTCATATGACAATACTATCAAGGTCTGGAACATCGAAACTAGAACCGAAATTCAAACTCTTAAAGGTCATAACGAAGGGATAATAGCTATGGCAGTAACCCTTGATGGCAAGCAAGTGATTTCTGCTTCAATGAACGAAACTATCAAAGTCTGGAGCATCGAAACTAGAACCGAAATTCAAACTCTTAAAGGTGATAGAGACTCTGTATATGCTGTAGCAGTCACCCCTGATGGTAAGCAATTGGTTTCCGGTTCATCTGAAAATACTATCAAAGTGTGGGACATCGAAACTAGAACCGAAATTCATACTTTTAAAGGTCATAGCAGCTATGTAATGGCTATAGCAGTAACCCCCGATGGCAAGCGAGTGATTTCCGGTTCATGGGACAATACTATCAAAGTGTGGGATATCGAAACTGGAACCGAAATTCATACTCTTAAAAATCATATACACTATGTAGATGCTGTAGCAGTAACTCCTGATGGCAAACAAGTGATTTCTGGTTCAAGAGACGATACTATCAAAGTCTGGGACATCGAAACTGGAAGCAAAATTCATACTTTTAAAGGTCATAGAGACTATGTATATGCTGTAGCAGTAACCCCTGATAGCAAACAAGTGATTTCTGGTTCAAGAGACAATACTATCAAAGTCTGGAGTCTAGATATTTTGGAGATGTCTAATAATTCACCTAAAACTCTTGTGAAAAGGTTGCTAAGTTTGGCTTTAAAGAGTGGTCTTCTGGAAACAGGAGCTGAAGCTCAGACCCTCACAGATGGCAATGGGGTAAATGCTGTAGCAGTAACCCTTGATGGCAAGCAATTAATTTACGCTAATTTAAAAACTCTTGTGAAAAGGTTGCTAGGTTTGGCTTTAAAGAGTGGTCTTCTGGAAACAGGATCTGAAGCTCAGAACCTCACAGATGGCAATGGGGTAAATGCTGTAGCAGTAACCCCTGATGGCAAGCAATTAATTTATGCTTCATCTGACAATACTATCAAAGTCTGGTGTCTGGAAACTGGGGTCGAAATTCATACCCTTACTGGCCATATCAGCTCGGTAAGAGCGTTAGCAGTCACCCCTGATGGTAAGCGAGTGATTTCTGGTTCAAATGACAATACTATCAAAGTCTGGTGTCTCGAAACAAGGACAGAAATTGCCAGTTTGACAGGAGATAGTAATGTAAATTGCTGTGCTGTTACACCAGATGGGATGACTATTGTTGCAGGGGAACGCTCAGGAAACTTACATTTCCTCCGCCTCGAAGGAATGGAGACACAACCATGAACAACCAACCTCAACTTCTAACTCCAACCACCCCCTACCCAACAATATTTCAACAATACATTCGACAAAAAACCGAGAATTATGTCGATCGCTCCCTCATCTCTACCACCATCAACAATTTCCTCCAAAACCACAACCACGGTTACTTTACCCTCATCGGTTCCCCCGGTAGCGGTAAAAGTGCCATCCTCGCCAACTACACCATCCAAAACCCCCAAACTGTTTATTACACTGCGGAAGTTGAGGGCAAAAACCGCGCTGACGAATTTCTCATCACCTTATGCACCCAACTCATCCAAAAAATAGACCACCAAAACCCCACCCTTCCCGACAACGTTACCGAAGGCAGTTGGTATCTATCTCTATTGCTCCAGAAAATTAGCGACAACCTCACAGCAGAGGAAAAATTGATCGTAGTTGTGGATGGATGCGACAACCTCGATCGCCAAAGTCAACCACGAGACTCCAATATATTCTACTTGCCGAGATATTTGCCGAAACAAGTCTATTTCCTCCTCGCGCGCAGACCATTTTTGAGAGCAAAATCTGGTTTATTAATTGAAACTCCTGCGGAAACCCTGAACTTAGAACAATTCCCAGAACAAAACCAGGCAGATGCACGAGCATACATTCAGCATTATTTGGCAATTCCCGAAGTGGGAGCAAATATTAAATCCTGGGTTGCTGAAAATTATCAGAGTGAAGCAGAATTTTGTCGGGAGTTGGTAGCTGAGAGTGGGAATAATTTTATGTATTTGAGTCGGGTTTTGGGTGGAATCCCCCCTAACCCCCCTTTGGAAGGGGGGGATCGGAAATGGCGGGATATTCCTTCTGGTTTAGAGGAATATTATCAGGGTTTGTGGCAAAAAATGGTTGGTGATGGTTTGTCAGAAATTGAGTTAGGTGTGCTGAGAGTATTAGTCGAGCAAGAAGAAGTATCTGTGGAAGCGATCGCCGAATCCATAGATACCGACGAATATGATGTAGAAGAAGTTCTGGAAACTTGGCTAGAATTTTTACATTGGCAAGAAATTGGGGGAGAAATCTGTTATAGTCTGTATCATTGGAGTTTTCGTAACTTTTTGCGTGTTTGTTTGTAGCTCAAAATGTAGGTTGGGTTGAACGACAGTGAAACCCAACAAAAGCTTACTATTGTTGGGTTACTCTTACGCAAAGCAAGCTCCGTTATACCTCTTAATCCGTATATCCGTGGCATAATCCGTGTGAGCACCTCAACCCAACCTACGCCTACGAAGCTCTAATTATCACTCTTCAACTGCAGACGATATAACCGCTGAAAATAAAGCAGAATAATCTAAATCTGATAAACCTAATTCAATAGTTTTCTCTAAAACTTGACGCACTCCTTCTTGAAGACTTACATCAAGTCCTACCGATTCTGCTGCATTAATAAATATATTTGTATCTTTTAATAAATGCTTGGCTGGGAAATTAGGATTTTCGTAATTTTTATCCAACATCCGTTGTAATTTTTTATCAAATGTTGGAGCATATAAAGCACTATCTCGAACAATTTGCATAAACATTTCTACATCTATTCCTTCCCGAATTATTAATCCTAAACTCAGTGCAAAAGCTGTTGTTAAAGAGCCAATTAATTGATTCATTGCTAACTTAATTGCAGCACCTTTACCCACTGTACCAATATGTAACGGTTCGGAACTAAATATTTTTAATAAACCAGACCATTTTTCATATTGTTCTGGCGAAGCTCCCACCATAACAATTAAACTTCCAGACTTTACCTGTGGAATACTGCCTAAAACAGGAGCTTCTAAATATTCTCCACCACAAGCCACAACTTCATCTCTAATTTCCTTACTTTCTGTAGGAGAAATAGTTCCCATTTGAATTACTGTACGACCAGATAATTCTGCTTTTGAACTGTCAGATAAAAGTACATTTTGAATCGCTTCAGCATTAGTCAACATCAAGATTAAACATTCTGAATTTTGAATAGCTTCTAAGGGAGAATTAGCTATTTTTGCACCTGCTTTTTGTAAAGGTTCTAATTTAGATTGAGTCCGATTATAAGCAGTTACAATATGATTAGCTTCTAACAGTTTTTGAGCCATTGGTAAACCCATTAAACCTGTACCTAAAAATCCAATTTTCATTAGTTATTTCCTCTGATTTTTTATATTTTATATCAAATCCGTTGGCTTTGGAGTAATATAATTCTGTCGTCGTCATAGAATGGTTAAGGGCGAATGCCATTCGCCCCTACAATATAGATTCTTATCTTTAAATGCTGAATAACACCGATGCTACCGGATTTGATATTATATCATGTCTGGTTGAATACTTACACTTTGGAGGAGGTAAGGCAGAAGGAAAAAAAAGGTTAAAAGGGAAAAGGTTTTTTTATCACTGATTATCCTGACATGATATCAGTCCTAATAAATTCTTACCTCCTGACTCCTGACTCCTATTCTGCTCCTGCATCTCCGGCAGCAATATTGCATTAGTTTCTCAGTATAATCATCAAATTTTCAAGCTGTCACTGATAACTGATAACTGATAACTGATAACTGAAATTACCCAATAGCATCCTTCAACGCATTCTGAGTCATAGCAGCGATCGCTTGATCTGTCGCCTTCGGTAAATGATAATACTTCCCACCCGACTGCTTCGCCAACTCCTTCGCAAACCCAGTCGAAACAAACTTATTCTCAGTATCTATCATCAACAACTGAATACCCAAACCCCGAATTTTACCAGCTATTTCCAACAACTCCTCCTTAATATTCGGTTTCTCATCATCCAACATCGGTTCACCCAACGAACGCGCCAACGGAATATTCCCCCGCCCATCAGTAATAGCCACAATAACCACTTGCCCCACATCACCAGACTGCTTGGCATTCACACCAACTCTCACAGCTTGAGTCAAACCATGAGCTAAAGGCGAACCTCCACCACAAGGCATTTTTTCCAAACGTCGTCTGGCAGAAGTTATAGAACGAGTCGGCGGTAACAACACCTCCGCTTGTTCTCCCCGAAACGGAATTAACGAAACCTGATCGCGACTCTGATACGCCTCCGTCAACAACTGCATCACCGCACCCTTTGCCGACTGCATCCGGTTCAACGCCATCGAACCTGAAGCATCAACCACAAACACCACCAAAGCACCCGCCTTTCTTGCCAACCGTTTCGCCCGCATATCACTCGGTTCCACAATAACTTTGCGGTTCGGTTGACGTTCTCTTCTAGACTTTTGATAAGGAGCAGCAGATCGCAAAGTCGCATCCACAGCAATACGTCGCACCTTACCTTTAGGCAACATTGGTTTCACATAACGCCCCCGATCTTCAGAAAAAATCATACTCCTACTACCAGATTTACCCTGACGGTTTGCCGTTTGAGCAAACATCAGCACACTATCATCTAATACCACTCCCTCCGGATCGAACAAAAATTCTTCAGGAATACTTGCCTCTTCCTCCTCTGGAGGTTCCGGGTTTTCCTGATCTTCCTCTTCCTCTTGTTCCTGTTCCGACTGATCTTCTGGAGGAGGAGGCGGTGGTGGTGGCGGTTGTTGTTCCTCTTCGGGGGGAGTTTGCACTATTGTTGCTCGCGGTACAATAACTAACTCCACTGCTCGACGCAAGTCATCAGCATTAACAGTTGTGCGTCCGTCTAGTGCTGCTGATGCTCTAGCAACTCGCACCGCAAAAAGTTCTGCCCGATGTCCTTGCACTCCTCCACGAAC
Organism: Okeania sp. SIO3I5; assembly: GCF_010672085.1. Lineage (GTDB taxonomy): Bacteria > Cyanobacteriota > Cyanobacteriia > Cyanobacteriales > Microcoleaceae > Trichodesmium. Next base: position 65,036 of record NZ_JAAHHT010000008.1, on the reverse strand, counting down.
TGCTTCTTCTACTAAATAGACTATTTGTTCGTGGGTAATAACCACATCTTTTACCCATTCCCTCGCCAACAAAATCTGAGTTTTGAGATTATCAATATCTTCAGTGTACCTTTCCAGAAAAGCTTGAGGAGAATTAGCATAACCTAAAGCTTGTTCCACTGCTTCTACTCGTTGATCTAAACCTAAAACCATATCTGCTGACAGAGCGATCGCTATCCTATCGAGCAAATGTTCTCGTAACGGCCCCTCTTCAGGATTATAGGTTGCAATAAATAGAGGTTTACAAGGATGTTGAAAACTAATACCCTCCCGCTCTATCTGATTTTTCCCTTCTGTCAAAACCGTCAGTAATAGATTAGCAATATTATCATCAAGCAGATTAATTTCATCTACATATAATACCCCTCGGTGAGCAGAAGCTAATAATCCTGGTTGAAATACCGTTTCTCCCTGTTTGACTGACTTTTCTACATCCACTGAACCCAAGAGTCTATCTTCTGTTACTCCCAGGGGAACTTGAATAAAAGGTGCAGGTATCACTTCTGTAGGTATTTCTTCTGTTGTGGCGTTAGAATGCTGTTCCAAAAGTTCTTCATCCCATTCTTCAGGATAGTTAGGATTACAGTTGCTAATAGAACCTTTGACAATTTCAATCGGAGGTAAAAGGGAATGTATAGCTCTGGCCATTACAGATTTAGCAGTCCCACGACGGCCAGCAATGGCCACTCCTCCTAATCCTGGATCGACCGCTGCTAACAATAAGGCCATTTTTATTGCTTCTTGTCCAACTACGGCAGCTAGGGGAAAGTTGATGATAGTGGGAGGGTTAACGACAGGCATAGTTTGAATAGTTTAACTCTTGCTTTTTAGCATATCAATTAATGGGACATATCTAAATGTGGAGGCTTCAGATCAACTTTTTTGATGAAAAAAGGTGAGCAAGATGCCCACCCTAATTATTATTGTTATGCATTTCTAGAAACTTGATAGTCAAATCAATTCACGCATTAAAAATTATTAATTCGCTCATTATAACCTCTGCCTGTTTGCTCCGCATTCAGCAGGAAAGTCAGAGACTGGAAATCAGGAAAATATTTTTGATTTTTTCACTCTTTGAAGAACGTCGCTTGAATCCTTAATTAAACAATTATTCAAATTAAGGAATGAACCAAAAATTTTGAACTTTGAATTTTTAATTTTGAATTCAAAAAGAAGAAGGAGGCTTGAATTCTTAATTAAACAATTATTCAAATTAAGGAATGAACCAAAAATTTTGAACTTTGAATTTTTAATTTTGAATTCAAAAAATGGTCAAATATTTTTCTTACTAAATTTTAAAGATGGGATAATTTCTTTTTATTCAGGCAAAATCCCAAACCTACTAAACCTAAACCCATAACCACCCCTGGTTCAGGAACATCAGATATTTGTTTCTCATAACTAACTTCACCATAACCTGAAACATTGGGAAAACCACTCAAATCTGTATATTCAAACTCATTCTCAAATAAGTCCCAAGACAAATTTGCATCATCCAAAGTCCAATCTAAACCTTGAAATTTTCCATTTGCAAATAAAACACCATCTCCATCATCCTCAAAGTCTAATGTTTCTACTCCAAAGGTTTGCCCTAACCAATTAAACTCAAAATCCAATACTTGTTTAATTACTTCGCCAGAGTCAATATCAAGTTCTTCACCCTCAGAATCAAAAGTAAAATACCCCGATCCAGTCGTACTATCGTGAATACCTCCGTCAATATTTGTGACAGGAAAATCATATCTCATTAATACTGCTTGAGCAGGCATAGCTACTGTTAAGGAACTTAAGCTGATAGCTACTCAACTACTAGCAAGGACTAATTTTTGGTAGATGCTTTTCATTGTCTTATCTTCGATGTAATTACCCCATAGTATGGTTTTACGATAACAAAGATTTTTATTTTACGGTCTAATACAGAACTAAATTACGACAAATCTCTTTAGTCCTTGTTAAAGTTAGCGATCGCCTTAACTGGCAAATTTTCTGTTTGTCTTTAAGTTTTAGCTACAAATGATTATGATTAAACTCTTTAACTTTCAATTTATAAATCAAATACAGTAAAAATCTTCGCAAAATATAATTTATATTTATAAGTAACATTTGATAGTTTAAACTAAAAATAAGGGGTAATACCCCTCATTGGTGTTACACTACGTTTAGTAGATGCACCCTGATAGTCATAGTCCTTTAGCCAATTTTGGTTGAGGGGCTTTTTTTTATCTAGGGTTTGCTGAAAAAGTCTTATGGGTGAGGGCGGGAGTCAGGAGTCATAGGGGATTTCCGGCCGTTTGCTTCGCATAACTATCGTTAACGCCCGTACAGGAGGAATGGGTATCGGAGCGAGAAGGCAGGAGGAAGAATTATCAGAGTGATTTTTTGGCCATAGTGAACCCAAAAAGGGAGTAGGGGAGTAGGGCATTGCTCATTCTTTGTCGCCAGAGAATATTTAGGGAGAGGATGGGGAGAATGGGCAGGATGGGCAGGATGGGCAGGATGGGGAGAATGGGCAGGATGGGCAGGATGGGCAGGATGGGCAGGATGGGCAGGATGGGCAGGATGGGGAGAATGGGCAGGATGGGCAGGATGGGCAGGATGGGCAGGATGGGCAGGATGGGCAGGATGGGCAGGAGCAAGCTGTATGAATAAAAGCGGACTTTTCTCCCACACGGACGACACCTGCCACACGGACCACACTTCCCCACCCTCTCCTACCTTTTTCTAGGCGTGACAATAAATTGACCCTGGGGAAGTAGGCTCACAAGGGTAGGTTTTTAATATTTCGGTGAAGATAAGACAAGGGAGGAAAGTAGACCAGTAGACAAGGAAGATTTTTTAGGAAAAACTGGGCTTTTCAGCATCTTTAATTTTTGACAACCGAACAGAATTTTGTACTGTTTTCCTCCCTTGTCTCCTTGTCTTCCTTGTCCTCCAAGTCTTGTCCCAACCCGAAAGTAAAAAACCTACCCCTGTGAGGGGGGAGTAGGGGAGTAGGGGAGCGCTTGTGTAGGCATTGCTCATTCATTGTCTGAGCTAGAATATTTACAACCCTACATTTTTTGAGTCCTGTACAGACCACACGGACCAAACGGACCACACAGACCACACAGACCAATCATAGATCCCAAATGGGTTCTATAAACCGGAAGGTGCGCGGAGGGGTAATAGTCCCCTTCTAAACGTTTACTGCTGACTGCTGACCGCTTTTTTAATTTAAAGTTATATTTTTTTACAATTGTTTGATGGGTTATACCCCCTATTGGGGTTATACTATAAATATGTAGATGCACCCTGATAGTTATTTGTCCCTTAGTCAATATTGGCCAAGGGGCTTTTATTTTTGGAGGAAGATAGGCTTCAATTATTAATTATTAATTATTGAACTTCTCTATACAATACCGATGCTACCGGACATGATATCACAGGTGATTTGGCACGCTGCTTACAACTTCTAGAGTTTTACGCCAATGAAAGGTTTTGATTATTTTCTTAATTCAACTATTGAATCAATTGAATACCTACAGCAATAACTGTTCGCATCAAGTTATTAATTCATCAAAATTACAGTTTTTTTGCTACTTTCTACTATGAATTCAATTAACAAACTAAGAAGTGACTGATTAAGCTATAGATGTTTGTTAATCTAATGGTAAATCAATATGAGTATTAATGATGAAATTGCTCAAATGTTTAAAGATTTAGCAAATCTTGACACCAGTATGAAACGAGAAAAACTGAAAAAACAGGTTAAAGGTTACACTATTAATGAGTGGAAAAGAGAACGTCTGGCAATGGTGATAACGTCGGGAGCGGTTTCAGGTGCTATCGGAGGAACTGTCGGTTTGGCAGCAATACTTCCTGAACTTGCTTGGTGTGGACAAGTGGGTGCATTAGGTTGCTTTGGAATTGGTTATATCAAGGATGTTGAGCTAGACTACGATGTAGACATGAATCTAATTATGGCTATTTGGACTGGGTTAGCAGAAGCAAGTAATGTTGTTCCTGTGGGAAAAGTGGGAATTAAAGTTTGTGGTAAAGCAACACCCAAAATTACTGGCAAGGTAGCTGGAGTTGTGGTTTCTCAAGTAGCTTTCAAAGGAGGTTCTAAACTGGGTGCTAAGTTGGCATCGAAAGCTGTATCCAAAGCTACTACTAAGTTGGTGGCTAAATTGATGGCAAAAACTGGTGCGGGTTGGATACCTTTAATTGCTGGTGTTGTTTCTGGAGGAGTTAACTGGTGGTTAGTGAGCGGACTTTTGGATGCTGCTGAAGAGTATTACTCAGGTAAATATGTTGTACTGCGCGATCGCGAATTAGCTATGACGGTTTAAGTATTCAGGTGCTATGGACAGGACTAAGGCCATGCGAACCCAGAAACCGGGTTTTTTCGTCAATGTTAATTGTTAAAAACAACGATATCCTAAAAACCCGGTTTCTATGCGTAAGTCCTAATGGAGTGTGTCTTCAAAAAGTCAATGTTTAATCTTAACTGGTGCTTCAGAGTGAAGATACAATCTGGTAGCATTGGTATAATTCAGCATTTAAAAATAATAGTCAATATTGTAGGGGCAAACGGCAGTTTACTCCTAAAACAAACGATAAATTCAGGAGTTTTATTACCGAAAAATTTAGGTTTAAAGCTTCTCCTTTCAAGGATAAAAAGCGGTTGAGGGATGGATGGGTTACCGGCGCCAGATCCAATCAACCAAGAGAAATAAATTTTTTCCTTTGAATCAATCCTCTCCCTAAATGAGAGAGGTAATTATCCATTATCCATTATCCATTAATGAATATGTCTAATTTTGCTCAAGCTTTCAAAGATTTCTACAAGAAAAAAAACTTTAAGTCTGCTTATGCACTAGCTAAAGAGAGCGAACTTGAAGCATATCATCTCACTAAAATAATGAGAAATCCTATATTAAATCCTACTGAAAAAACTATTGAAAAATTGGCAAAAGCTTTTGCCGATAGAAATAAAACTAATCTTGAAACTGAGAAAAAAGAAATTCAAGAGTTTTTTCAAGAATGGAGAGATAAAAAATCGTCTACAGGAAATAATTTACCTATGAATCAAGTTCAGTCTTGGAGTTTAAATCTTGAAGTAACAACTAATGATTTATCGGAATTTAAGGAAAATATTTTACCGGATATTATGGCTCAACTGGAAAATGTTGGTGAAGGAATGATTATTGTTAAGTATGCTAAAAAGGGTTCTATTATTTTAGGTTTGGAAAGTAGTAGTGAATCCTATCTAAAAGTTAGAAGTAGTTATCTGAATGGAGAGTTAAGTGAATTGTTAGGTTTGACTGTTTCAGATTTACAAATTCAGACAAATTTAACTCAATGGTTTGATAATATTTTTACAACTGGATGGCAAGCAGCAAATGAATTGTTAACTCCCTCACAATTGGAGTTAGTTAGAACTATCGGAATTAAAGGGGCAAAACTTATTGATTTACGAGCCGATCTATTAATTCATGCTGTAGTTTTATTGGTGAATTTAGTACGAGAAAATAATGATTCTCCTGAAGTAGAAATAACTTTACGGGTTTATTCGACTGGGGATGATGTTTATCTTCCTCCTAATTTGAAACTGATTGTTTTAAGTAAAAATGAAGTTTTTAAAGAAATTACAGCTAGAAGTGAAGATAGGATTATTCAATGTCAATTTTTAGGAGAAATAGGGGAAGAATTTACGGTACAATTAGTGTTAGATGAAGCTGTAATTACGCTGACGGAGGATTTTGTTATTTAATTAAATTAGATTGATTTTAAAGTTATGCCAGCTCAAGACTTTTTTCATCATGTTGTTACCGAAAAAAATCAGGTTTAAAGCCTCTCCTTTCAAGGATAAAAAAAGAAAAAAAATCCTTTTAACCAATCCTCTTATTAAAAATAAGAGGTAATAATTACAGCAATTTCGGAGGCGCGTGAGGTACAAAATTTTATTTGGTAATTTTGGCAGTTCAACCTTCCAGGTTGTTAAAGATAAGAAGGCTGAACTGCAAATAGATTAAGTGTACCTCACCATCCTCATACATTGCTGTAATTATTAATTGTTAATTATTAATTATTGAAATCAGCTTTAATCAAAGATGGTTGGAAAATTACGGACGATCCTCTATTTATTAAGCCTAGCACTAAAATATCTTTATACATTGATATAGGTGGGGAACGAGCTATTGGTGCACAAAAAGATGGTCATTTCAGTTATCAGTTATCAGTTATCAGTACCTTTGCCTGTTTGCGCAGCATGACCTAGGAAAGTCAAAGGCTTGAAATATTGAACTTAATTTTTTTTCATCCCCTTAAAAAGGGAGGCTTGAGACCTTATTTTTTGGTCAAACAATACCAGTAGAAATTAAAAGTTTTTTTTCAATTTCACCAAATGTGTAAATCTGCCAGCGCACATTGCTATATTTAATTATTAATTATTAATTATTAATTATTCTGTAAGTACCTATCAAGTTAAATTACTAATTTTCGATCCTTTAGAAGAGGTAATTGTTTTATGGAGCGATTAAATTATTCAGAAATTGTCATGCAAATAGTTAAAGAACACTATCAATATCATACTCAAGATTCACAATATGAAACACAACTGATTTTGGATTCGGAAAGAAATCATTACCTCTTAATTTCTTGGCGTTGGCAAAATGAACAACGGGATTATGGTTGTTCTATTCATGTTGATATTAAAGATGGGAAGATATGGATTCAGCAAGATTTTACTGAGCAAGGAATTGCTCAACAATTATTAGATTTAGGTGTGCCAAAATCTGATATTGTTTTGGCTTTTCGTTCGCCTTTTGTGCGACAATTTTATGATTTTGCTGTTAATTAAAAATTTTTACTTTAAGTGCTTATGCCTGCATTAATTACCTATTCTGTGCCAAAGTTTTTCGTATGGATTTTCTACTGCACTAAAAAAACTCATATATAGCACTACGCATTAAGGTGTTTGACATTTCTAAATCCTGTTTGCGCAGCATGACAAACGGAAAAGCCTTTGAAAGTCGGCTGTTCCCTGTTCCCTGTTCCCTGTTCCCTAGCGCTATAACTGTCATAAGCTTTTATTTCTAACCATTTAAGTGCTTATGCCGGCATTAATTACTTATTCTGTTGATTCCCTACTGAAAATCTTCACTTTCTTACAGAAGTTGCGATCGCTTTCTTCTCTGACCAAAATTAAAAAACAGTTTCCCGCAAGAACGCAAAAGTATAAGTAAAAAAAATATAATCAACTATTATTATTTTTTCTGCTTATCAAAAAAATCTCTGATTTCGGCTAATTGTTACAAAATATTTCACGTACTTGCGTTATTTCAGCGATTTGGTATCATCTAGATACATAGTTTATTGTGCTCATCTTGTATTTAAAAATAAGAAATTTTCCCTTGAAAAAGCTACAACCTTCTATTTTTCGTTAATATAGGGTGCAAAAATTTATACCTTTTCTACGGTTGAATAAATCTCAAAAAAACTAATTTTGAACAGGTGTCGCTGCTTAAGCAATTATAACTATTGACAAATTTGTTCTGATAGTATCTAAAAATTGAAGGGTAGGAGCAGGTAGAAATTCCTGACTTGCTTGTAGCACTATAATTCAAGTTGACGAATACGAATGTTAGGAAGTACAGCCATCGTGGATGCCATCGCGGGCAAGATGCCTGCGCCACAAGATTTTTACTATTTAGCTTGTACATGATTCTGATAAATTTAGGAGCAGTTATGGGAAAGTTAGTTACTCTTAATATTGATGGCGGATTTCACCAGGGTTTTTGGGTGCGGGGTGAAATTTGCCAGGATGTAGATTCGATAAAAAATGAACCATTATTAGCGATCGCTAGCAAGTCAGCACATTTACCTCCACATTCTGAAATTTTAGAGCAGTATCGTCATTGGCAAAGTTTATATACAAATTTAGATGTCTTTTTTTCTAACCGTTTAAAATCTAAAGCTGGTTTTACTAATATTTCTGATAATGATAAAAATGGAGCTTTTGCCGCTTGTAAAAATGCTGCTAATTTATTATCTGAAACTTTCAATGCTTGGTTGGGTGACTCTGATTTTCAACCGATAGAAGTTTTGCTTCGGAATAATTTAGATAAGTCGGAAAGTACGAGAATTTTATTAGCAACTGAAAATTATGGTTTACGACGTTTGCCTTGGCATGAATGGGATTTTTTAAAGGATTTTCCGAAGGCTGAAATTTCCATCGCTTCTCCTAATTTTCAGCGAGTTGATACGACTAAGAAATTAGACAAAAAAGACAAGATAAAAATTTTAGTTATTTTGGGAGATAATGCCGGAACTGATGCTGATGAAAAGGTGATTCGGGAATTAATTCCTGATGCAGAAATTTGTTGGTTAATAGAACCTCAACGTTCCGAATTAGATGAACCTTTGTGGCAAAAATCTTGGGATATTTTATTTTTTGCTGGTCATGGCAAAACTAAAGATAATGGCAGTATTGGTACGATTCAAATTAATGCTCAAGATGTTTTGACTATTTCTGAAATAAAAAATCATCTTTTACAAGCTGTTAAGTCTGGTTTAAAGTTGGCGATTTTTAATAGTTGTGATGGTTTGGGTTTGGCTTATCAATTGGCAGAAGGTGAGGATTTACATTTACCGCAAATTATTGTGATGCGGGAAAATTTACCTGTAGTTATTGCTCCGAAGTTTCTCCAATATTTTCTGGAAAATTATACTCAAGGTTTATCTTTATATAGTTCTTTGCGAGAGAGTCGGCAAAGGTTACAAATATTAGAAAAAGATTTTCCTTGTGTGAGTTGGTTGCCTGTTTTATGTCAAAATCCTGCGGAAATTCCTCCTCGTTGGTGGGAGTTAGGAGGAAAAAATCAGAGTTCTCCCTATAAAGGATTGAGTGCTTTTACTGAAAATGATACAGAGATATTTTTTGGCAGGAAAGTGTTGACTAATTCTTTATTGTCAAAGCTGGAAAGGCAAAATTTAGTTGCTGTTATTGGTGCTTCGGGTAGTGGGAAATCTTCTTTGGTTGCTGCTGGTTTAATACCTGAATGGTTGGCTCAAGCTACGGAATTTTTACCTCGTTTTGTGGTGAAAATTCGTCCTGGTTTTCCTCGTCCGAATCCTTGGGAAAATTTGGCTGAGGAATTGGGGAAAATTTCACCGAATTTAATTGCAAATAATTTGGCTTTTTTGGAATTGGTGGTAAATTTGGAGGCTAATTCTGGGGAGTTAGCTAAATGTTTAACTGCCATTGTGCAAGAAAAGAAAGGTTGTCAAATTTTGTTGGTAATTGACCAATTTGAAGAACTTTATACTTTATGTTCTGAGGAGAAACGTCGGTCATTTTTAGCAGGTTTAGTTGAGGCGGTTCGGCAAGAGAGTTGGAAAATTGTTTTGACTTTACGGGCAGATTTTTTATCTCTAGTTTTGGATGAAGATTTGGGTAAGATTTTTGATGAACGGGATAAGTTAATTACTCCTATGAATGATCAGGAGTTGAAGGAGGCGATCGCTCTCCCTGCTCAAAAGTTTGAAGTGGAATTTGCCGATGAGTTGACTAACAGAATGATTCAAGATTATCGGCAAAATTCTGGTCATTTACCCATGCTGCAATTTGCTTTAGAGGAGTTATGGAAAAAGCAAAAATATGGAGTAATTTCTCTGGATAGTTATGAAAAGATTGGGGGTTTGACTCAAGTTTTAGGGGATTATGCCGAAAAGATTTATTGTCAGTTAAGTCAGGAGTCAAAAGAGGAGGCGCGATATATTTTCACTCAATTAGTACAACCTATAAGTCAGGAAAAATCTGGGGAAGTTCGTCAGATTGCGACTCGGAAAATTGCCACTTTTGCAGATATTGGGAAAGAAAATTGGCAGTTGGTAATTAAGTTTGCGGACGAGCGTTTGGTAGTGACAAATAAAGAAAAAGATGTTGCTTCTGTAGAGTTAATTCACGAAGTTTTAATTAGTGCTTGGAGTCGGTTGAAAAATTGGATAGAGCAAGATTGGGAATTTCGACGTTGGCAAGAGAAATTAAGGGATAATTTGAGTCAGTGGGAACAGGAAAAGAAGGATGACTTTTTGTTGCAAGGAGGTTTGTTAAAAGAGGCAGAAAGTTGGTTGGAAAAAGGAGAGCAAAAAATTCCTGAGAAAGAGAGGAGGTATGTTGAGAAAAGTAGGAAAAGACGAGAGAGAGAGCGGCAAAAACTTATTTCTGGGTTGACTGGTGGTTTGGCGATCGTGTCATTATTTGCCGTGGGGATGGTGTGGCAGTGGCAAAGTGCGGAAAGACAAAGTTTGATTAATGAAGTAGATAGTTTGAGTAATTTAGCATTGAATCAATTTCAGTCTGGGGAAGGTGGAATTAGTGCTTTAATGACAGCGATGGATGCAGGGCAAAAGTTGAAAAAATTGGTAAAAGATGATGAAAAGTTGGGGAATTATCCGACTACTCAACCTTTGTTAGCGTTGCAGACTATTACTAGCAATATTCGAGAGAAAAATGAGTTTCAGAGTGATAGTGCCATTTCGCGAGTTTTTTTTACTCCTGATGGTAAGCAAATTGTTTCTTATATTTACAGTAAAGTAATAATTTTGAATTTAGCAGGTGAAAAACTGGCTGAATGGAAGATGCCTAACAACCAAAAGATAAACGATTTAGTAGTTAGTCCTAATGGTAAATATATTGCTACTACTTATGGGGGAACTTTTAACCTTGGAATCTGGGATTTTTCTGGAAAAAAAATAACGGAGGGATTTTTTCCATCACTATTTACTGGAAGTAAAATCAAATTCAGTCCAGATAGCAAGTATGTTTTTGGTATAGCACCTTTTCCGGTTAACAAGATAAATTTTTTTGATATACTAAATAATCAAACTACATACCTAAAAATAGACACAAAGTCAGCTATATCTAGTTTAGAATTGACCCGTAATGGTGAACAGATTGCCATAGGACACACAGACGGTTCAGTAGAATTTTGGAACTTAAAAACTTTGGAAAAAACTAGAGAATTTAAAGCTAACACTAACGAAATTATTAAAATAGCCATTAGTCCTGATGGAAAGCGAATATTAACTTTGGGGACAGATATTAGTTCAGATAAAATTGTTGGTCTTGCGCCAAAACTTTGGGATTTATCAGGTAAAAAAGTGGTAGATCTGGGTTTTTATGGGAATATGGGGCAACTTTCTGGTGATGTTAGTTTTAGCCCCGACGGCAAAGAAATAGCCATAGTAATCCTTGATAAAAGAGTGGTAAAGTTTTATGATACTGTATCAGGAAAACTCATCGATAAATTAACAATGGATGGTTTTCATGGTTTTAATTTAAGCTACAGTCTGGATAGTAAAAAAATTGCTATTTCTGGAGGAAGTGGAATTAAGTTGTTTAATAAAGCCAAACCTAATTTTAATTTTATGGAGTTGCCAATTAATTATGAAAGGGAAATTAACCAGTTCAGACAAAAAGGCTTTATTGACTTAAGGTATAGTTCAGATGGTAAAAAACTTATTGTAATTAGCAAACATTACGATGGTAATTATAATTATGTAGATATTTGGGATTGGCAACGGAGAAAAAAAAGAAGAATTGATGTAGGAGAAAGTTTAATGAAATCGAAATATTGGACTAATTCCAGTACAATTTCTAATGTTGCAAGCATAACTCCAGATGGCAAATTTATAGTATTTGTTATTAAAGACGGCATCAAAAAATTTGATTTAGAAGGCGATTTAATTTCTCAACTAGAAACAAGTGTTAGCCCTTATGAAGAAGTATTAACTACTTGGACAAGTGCAACTAACTATGTAGCTCATCGATATTATAGTTCAAATTTAGATGGCAGCAAGGTAGCTACAATTGAAGCTAAATTCTCTGATCTAGACCGCCTACGCTTCTGGGATTTATCTACCCAGGAAGTCAAGGAATTTAAAGATAATTCCCTTGTTACTTTGCGTCGAGTGTTAGTTAGTCCAAACGGTAAATACATTTTGGCAATTTCAACCGATGGAATATCTAAGCTATGGGGTGTTTCTGGAAACTTACTTAATCCATTAGATGCAAGCACTGAAGATTCTTCAAATAAGAAAGAGAAGATATTTTCAATACCAAGTGTTTTATTAGCTCCTAAAGGTGCCAATGATGACGAGGTGAAAATAATTATGGTTCTAGAAAATTCTACAGCAATGAAAGCGGGTTTAAGGAGTGATGACAGAATTGTAGAAATAGATGATCAGGAAATTTCTGACATAAAAAATGTGAATGAAATATACAAACTGCTCATGGAAGAACCTGGTACCACTGTTAAAATCAAAGTCAGGAATTTACATGACGTTTATGGAACAGAAAAAACAATAATTCGAGAAAAATTTTTCGTCAATGTGAAAAATTTGGAATGGCTTTTTATGGAAGATAATGCAAAATTTAGCCCTGATAGTCAGTATTTGGTAACATGGGATATAGGTGGAAAAAATGTGTCTTTGAGAAATATAAACACTAGAAAAATAGTTAAAATTGACGATCAAGACAAGATTATGGATGTCTTTTTTAGCCCGGATAATAGACTCTTGGCGACAATAAGTATAGAGCATTCAATCAAAATATGGGATTTTTCTGGAAAATTAATTAATCAAATTAAACTGCAACAAATTCCTAATGGTATAGCTTTTAGTCCTGATAGTCAGCAAATTGCAGTTTTAGGTTATCCCAATGAATTAACCATCTGGACTCTTGACGGACAACAAATTGCTAAATATACAATTCCCGAAGAACGCCAAGATCAAATTGTATTTTCCCCCGATGGTAAATATATAGCAACAGGTCGAAGCAAAGTGTTTATTTGGCAGAATAAACACTTAAACGAACTATTAGCAACAGGATGCGATTGGTTGCAAGAATATTTAACCACCCACCCCCAAGAAAAAGAGAAATTAAAAGTGTGTCAAGAGGAAGTCAAATAGTTAGAAAATCCTGGAATTTGTGTAAAATAAAATTATCCTTTATAATTGAATAAAATTTGAGTTAATGAAGAATTTATGGTGAGCAAAGTGTCAACAGGAAAAATATCTCAGTCAGTTCCCCTGAAGTTTCATATTTTGCTCGATCGCTCTAATGAAACAAAAATAAGTGCATCTTTTCTGGAACTTCCTAACTGCCAAGTAGAAGCTTCAACACAAGAAGAAGCTATAGAAAAATTGAACGAAATCTTACATACTCATTTGGAAAAACTAGAGATTATTCCAGTAGAAATTGAATGGCAACCTTCTAAACAACCGGAGAATCCTTGGGTAAAATTTGCCGGAGTTTTTCAGGATGATCCTGACTTTGCTGAGATTGCAGAAAGTCTTAGAAAAGAACGTTTAGCTAACGATGATGAAATTCCAGAAGTTTAGTTAGATAACTATTAGACATCTCCAAAAATAAAAATTAAAATCAATTCTTATCCATAAATTATCAATTTTTCTTCCCTGTTCCCTGTTCCCTGTTCCCTGTTCCCTCTTTTCTGGAGATGTCTATTAATAATCAGAGAAATAATGACAGTTTGGATACTTGATACCAATCATGTTTCCCACCTACTCGAAGGAAACAAGGTAGTCAGTTCTAGGGTAAATTGAGTCTTGCCAAACTTAGCTATTACCGTTGTTACAGTTCAGGAAATTTTTAACGGATGGATTGTTAAAATTAACAGTGCTTCTGAATCTACAGAATTAGTGAGACTTTACACCAAATTATGGACAAATTTGGAATATTTTAAGGATATTAGGATACTGAATTTTGATGCTGAGGCTTACAATTGTTATGAGGGTTTGCTGAAAGAAAACAAGCAACTTAATAAAAAAAGGCTCCAGAAAGACTTACGAATTGCTGCAATTGCCATTTCGGTGAATGGGGTAATGGTAACTCGTAACAAGCGAGATTTCTCCCTAATTCCAGGTCTAGTTATTGAAGATTGGACGGAATAAATTTCTGGAGCTAAAGTACCTAGATACCTATAATTATAGCTTCTGATTTACCCATGAGCTATAAGATAATTTCTTGACATTCCTCCCCCTGTGTTGACATTGATAATAACAAAATGCTCCTAGCTTGTGTCTTGGGCATATGAACGTTTAGCTTATGAAGGTATCCGAATCCAGGCCCAGGCTTTCATCCCGACGCTCCCCCTCCCCCCTTTCCAAGCTATGCTTTATAAACATCTTTCTTAACATAAAACTTGACAACATAGAGGAGTTATGTTTAAGTCTTGAATCGGCTTTTTCAGGAGAAAAGAGTATTTTTCAATACACTTTTTTATGAATGTAGACAGAATTCTTCCTCCCCATCCTCCCCATCCTCCCCCTCCTCCCCATCCTCCCCATCCTCCCCATCCTCCCCATCCTCCCCATCCTCCCCATCCTCCCCCNGTGCGGAGCGGATAACCGCTGAAAGCATCTAAGTGGGAAGCCCACCTCAAGATGAGTGCTCTCACTACGTTAGGTAGGTAAGGTCACGGGGAGACCACCCGTTGATAGGTGTTAAGTGGAAGTGCAGTAATGTATGGAGCTAAGACACACTAACAGACCGAGGGCTTGACCTCCATTTCAATCTTTGACTTCACAACTATGCAGCCTTCTTTGTTTCTTATTAAAAAAATAGTAATTTCTATTGATTTATCCTTTTAAATATTGTAATTAGCAAATTACTATAGTAATATATATGTACTATTGTTTACTATTAATATAGTGCAGATTTAAATGAAGAAAAGAAATAATAAAATAACAATAGAAGAAAGATTGTTTCTAGGAATATTGAAACAATCTTTTTTGTTTGCTTTAAAATTAAAAAACCCTTGCTTAATTCAATTCCTTGGGTTAGATAATGAATGATTTATCTACAGACAGCGCGATTATTTGCATTAAGCACTATTGTACCTTCTACTCCATTAATAATAACTGGGTTGCCTGTGCTAACTCTAATTAGCCGTGGTTTTCTATTTAGACACTCTGTAACTTCTTCTCCCCAAGCTTCTATGGCAGCAGTATACTCCCCTCTGTAGCGCAACAGCTCATCTAGAGTAATTCCAGTGGGAATAGAAGGTAAGTTGTTAACAAAAGCATCAGTTATCGGGCTATCAGTACGGACGCTGTTATTAACATCAATTTCAGTAATAATTGGAAAATCAAATTTTCTGGGTAAAGTTCTGTAAGGAATAGAAAGGTCTGGTAATGGCTGATATGCTTCTGGGCCAGACTTATAGTCGAAATCAGATGGTATTGCCAAAGCTGGTAGAGGTAGATTTGCAACTACCAGCGCACACAAACTTCCTAATAATGTAGAAAATTTCTTCATTTTCTTCTCCTAGCTTAATTCGATCAGATTTCAACTAATTAGTTAGTTTAGAAACCTATTGAAGTTTCTAAACTTTCTGCCTTTGATAATTTTTATCACCTAAATTAATTTAGTGAAAACAAAAAAGTAACTGGTGACAAACTCAAACAAAGCAAAGCGTAATTATCATACTCCACACAATGCTGTAAAATTAGACTATATATTATTAACCATCTGTTAATTATCCAGCTTTGTCCTACACTAATTTCCTTAATGTAAGGAGTAGAGTTTATATGCTACTCATAGACGAATCACTTCAGAATCAGACAATACTATCTGCTTTACTTGTATTTTGATAATATTATGAGAACTATCAAAAAAATGTATAGTATCTATCAATTGAAACTCTTGCTTTGTTATACTTCTGTTTTTTGTTCTCCTAAACTTATATAAACTACTACTCAAAATTACTTTGAGTTTTAGCAGCTCAGTTCCCGCTTATCTGAAGATCCCTGAATGGAGTCTACAACTTATCTTCTCCACAGGCTTAAAATTAGTGGGAACCCCACATACTAAAATCTATTAAATAGATTTGAAAACTTGGCTACTTTATTCCACTATTTTCGGGAGATTTAAGGTTAATGGACTTGTAAATTATCGTGATTATAGGCCAACTACTATTAAAAGTTTTCTCAAGAGTTTCAAACCTCGATCTATATTAAATTAGCTGTCTTCTTGCTTTTTATTTAACTTCAGTAGTGAGCACTTTCCTAGTAAAAAATTTTGAGTTGATCGGCTGTTATTTTGGAAATAAAAGTTAAAAAATATAAACATGGAATTGTCTACAAGTATAATTATTCCCGTAGCACCTGCTGGATTTAGATCGGGATTTGTTGGTATAATAGGACGACCTAATGTTGGAAAATCTACTTTAATGAATCAACTGGTGGGGCAAAAAATTGCTATTACTTCCCCAGTTGCTCAAACTACTCGTAATCGTCTACGAGGTATTTTGACTACAGAAGCAGCGCAGATGATTTTTGTTGATACTCCAGGTATTCATAAACCTCACCACCAACTAGGAAAAGTATTAGTTCAAAATGCTAAAATTGCAATTCAATCTGTGGATGTAGTCTTGCTGGTAGTGGATGGATCGCTAATAGCAGGTGGTGGCGATCGCTACATTATAGATTTACTACATAAAACCCAGACTCCTGTAATTTTAGGTATGAATAAATTAGACTTACAACCTCAAAATGCTGAGGAAATAGAGGCTAGTTATTATCAATTGCTTGATTCTCACCCCTGGCAAATAATTAAATTTTCTGCTCTTACAGGAGAAGGAGTAGAAACACTACAAAATTTATTGATCGAACACTTAGAAATAGGACCTTATTATTATTCTCCTGACTTAGTAACAGATCAACCAGAACGCTTTATTATGGGAGAACTGATCCGGGAGCAAATCTTATTGTTGACTCGTGAAGAAGTTCCCCACTCAGTAGCGATCGCTATTGACAGAGTAGATGAAGAACCAACTATTACTCGTATTCTTGCGACTATCAATGTTGAACGCTCATCTCAAAAAGGAATTCTGATTGGCAAAGGTGGGAATATGTTAAAAGCTATTGGTAGTGCAGCACGTCAACAAATTCAAAAGTTGATTGCAGGTAAGGTGTATTTGGAACTATTTGTTAAAGTTCAGCCCAAATGGCGACAGTCTCGGATGCAGTTAGCTGAGTTAGGATATCAGGTTGAGGAATAAAAAAAATTTTATTAGATTTTACTAGGAGTAGGATCGATTTTTTGCTATTGTGGCGTTATTAATAAGAAAATTATAGTAAAAATAGAAGAATTATGAGCAGTTGCAAGTTATTTATAACAAAATAGAATTTTTCTTTGAGAAAATTATGACTACAGAAAATCCACAATCAAAAATCCAAAATGGTAAAATAGCAATTTTGCTACACGATGGCATCCAAGGTTCACACGGAAAAACCGGGTTATCACTATTGCGTTACAGTCAAGCAGAAATCGTTGCCGTCATAGATCGCGAATCTGCTGGAAAATCATTGCCAGAACTTACTAAAATTCCCCGCGATATTCCCATAGTTGCTTCCGTTTCTGAGGCGATCGCCTTTCAACCAGAAATATTAGTCATTGGTATTGCTCCTTCTGGTGGTGCTTTGCCTGACAAATGGTTTGAAGAAATAAAAGCAGCAGTTGCCTCTGGTTTATCAGTTGTCAATGGTTTGCATACCCCACTCGCCAATAATCCTGAAATTATACCATTTTTGCGGAAGTCCCAATGGATATGGGATGTGCGTCAAGAACCTCAAGGATTAACTGTTGCTAGTGGGAAAGCTAGAACACTTTCTTGTCGGCGGATATTAACAGTTGGTACAGACATGGCGATCGGCAAAATGTCTACCAGTTTAGAACTAAATGCAACTGCTCAACGCCGAGGTATCAATTCTAAGTTTCTGGCTACAGGGCAAGGGGGTTTGATGATTGCTGGCGATGGTATTGCCTTGGATGCAGTGCGAGTTGATTTTGCTGCTGGGGCAGTCGAACAAATGATTATGCAGTTTGGCAATACCTACGATTTACTTATTGTTGAAGGGCAAGGTTCCCTATTGCATCCAGGCTCTACTGCCACCCTGCCACTATTGCGCGGTACCCAACCTACTGATTTAATCTTGGTACATCGTGCTAATCAAACTCATATCCGCAATCATCCCGAGTTCTTGATTCCGCCGTTACAAATAGTGATTCAGTTGTATGAGATGGTGTCTGGTGTAGGTAGTGCTTTTCAAGCAGCGCGAGTTAGAGGTATTGCGATGAATACTTTTCATTTAGATGAAGTTGCTGCTAAAAAAGCGATCGCTCAAGTAGAAATAGAAACTGGTTTGCCTTGCACCGATCCTGTGCGTTTTGGTGCTGATTTATTGTTGGATGCAGTTATGAACAGCGAGAATTAGTAAGCCTTCAGAAAAAATGCTATTAGACTTGAGAATTTATGAATATGAAGAATGTGGTTTTCAAGCTGACAGATACTTTCATATTATGTCTGTTTGAATAAGCACAATAAAAAATTTAGGGAGTAGGGAATAGGTAATATCAAATCCGCTGGCTTCGGAGTGATATAATTCTACTATCAGTATTGCTGAAAACTCCTAGTTTTCGAGGGTTTGGAGACCAAACCCCTACTGTCTGGAATTCTACCGATACTACCGGATTTGATATAACCTCGGAAAATTTGAAAAATATTCTCTTAAGAGAGAGGAATATTTTTATTATGACTAATTAGGACTTGCTGATTAAATCTAAAAGCATTGACTTTAATCATGGTTTTAGCCTTTTTTATCGTCAGAAATACCTTGTGCGTGAGCATGAAGTAGCTCAAAAAGTTAGGATTTTGGGTTACATAAGGTAGAAAAATCAAGGGATAATTCTGACTCCTGCCTCCTCACTCACTCCCCATTCCTCCTGTCTCCTGTCTCCTACCTTCACCCATAAGACTTTTTCAGCAAACCCTAATTAATGAGACTTGATATAACATCTCAGTCAATCTGGAAAATTATTCAGGAGTTAATGATTAGCTATCACAGAACTTTTCTCTCCTTAATACCTTATTTCCCCCTTTTCTTCTCTCCTGAATTATGACTCCTAACTCTTACCTTACTTATTGATAATATTATGTCCCCTGGTATCGTTTATGTTCACCCTTTGGTTTACATATACAGAAAAATTAGGAGCCGTTGTAGTTGGCCTTAGTCTGGCACAAAAGTAACTATATGGGCCTTGGGAGGTTTGACTAATCAAAAAAATGGTTTAGAGCAACTAAATATTTACATTTTTGATAGAAGAATATTTACCAGAGAATATTCCTAGGCATTTTTCCTATTCCTAATTTTTGCACACAAGTTATCTAGATAGTCTAAAATACACAGATAGTGCTAGCACTAAACTTGCTAAGTCAATCTGCCTAACTTTTCCAGCTAAGGGTTGAGGAGGTTGGACTTTTACTACAATTATTTGAACTTCTCATGGAGTAGTATCTTAGGTTCACAAAACATGGTTTTTGCCAACCTACTAGATTACTGTATCGGTCAACTACCCTTACTGTCCTATCCATGCTCCCTAGGTTCAATGTAAAGGGATCTTTTTTGATTGGGAAGTCCCTAATATTTTAATTGTAGCTTTGCTCAGACCATCTCCAAGTGAGTTAAGTAAGACTAAACAGTTGTGTAGTCTCTAGGGACAAAGTAACCTGAGTCTATAAACTGTGGCAGGTCGAACAACGGTACGGATGCTCCCAAGTCTTTATCCTTTTAGTTGGCTAGAGATGATGGGGTGCATTGTAAACCTACCATTTTGGAGGTCAGTTTTCATACCCACCTAATCTAGTGGTAATGGCGGGGTCTCCAAGCTGTAAATTTGATCAAGCTAGCATTAGCAGCATAGGAATACCACTGTGGCTCATACTTTTATATTAGAATCAGGCCAATGGATGATTGCGGGAAATTGGCTACAACGTAACGGAATGTTAATTACTGTCAAGGGTAAAACTATCGTGACATGGGATCGTACGGATTGGTTTACGATGGTAACAAAACTGATATTTCCCAGTCAAGACCGTGAGGATATTATTTTACAGTATAAAGGACGTCTCGACAGTGACGAACGGCGTTATACTTTTCTTCTTCAACATAGCGAGTTAGGAAAGGTGGAAGGAGAAGGATGGCTTGGTCTTGATTCAATTATTCAGCGTTATTGGGTACTGGGAAATGATCCACAACGTCGTGGTGGTTTTGAAACATTACTCCGCTTAGGTGAAGAGCGATATTACTGTAGTAGTGGGGTTTTAATAGGACCTTCTTTGGTTAGTGCTATGGAAGCAACTATGGAACGTATAGAGCCTCAAGGAGAAAGTTAATATGATTAAAACTTATAAACTTCCTTCAATAAATTAATGACTATAATGTATAGATGATATTTTTTTGCTAGTCATTTATTTAAGGTATTCTGAATAGTTACTAAATCTATAGAAAAATATTCCTTGACTTAGTTTTAATTAAGTGTTACCTTAACGGGGTGAACTACAACACCCTCTATCCCATTGCTAAAAGCGTTTGGGACTACTTTTATTATCGGTATTTAAACGAACATTGACATGACTGATTGTATTTGACACCAGATGATTTTTTTTAATAATAGTACGTTCTACTAACTGTATTATCCCTCCTGTAAACATTTAACGAGCTGTTCTGCAATCCTTTCTCAGTCTAAGATATTTTTAGTTGTTTTCCTATGTTTTTCTATAAAATTAATAAAACTTTAAATTTGAACAAAATTTTGATTATTTTTTTTGCCAAGATTTATGCCTTGTTTCCTGCCTTGGATTATTTCCTATTACTAAAACTCCTATCTGATTTTTGATCAGATGATTAATAATATACCTGCTAGTATGCATGCAGATAATCATCAATCTTAAAATTTCTTTTTGTCGATAATCTTTTGATTCTATTACTACTTTTAGTCTGATTTAATTCTGACTGTAGTTTCCCCTTCTTATAATTATAGAATTGATTAATTGATTTGACTGGTCTGCCGTTAATAATAAAGGGTTGAAAACCTTTTTTATTTGATGTTACAGTCGCCAAATTATTTACTCCCAAATCTACAGAAGCCACATGATATTTAGACAAATCTAATTTAACTTCAACGGATTCGTAAACCACTTCTATCACATAGTAATTAAGCTTAGGAATTATTCTCACTTGTTGCAGAGAATCATAATTTATTTTACTGTCAAAAAATAGCTCACTTTTTGATAGTAATATCTTCTGATTTTTGACTAATTGAGGTTTACTAATCGCTTGCGCATGTATAAACTAGAATATTCCTTCCTTTCTGTTTATGTTTATATTTTGGCAGTTGAGGACGGCTTTTAAATTTACTTGGACATTGATTATAAGCTCTTATAGCTTGAAAAAAACTTTGCCAATTTTTATCTAAAAGAATCAAAACCTGCGCTCGTAACTTTGGCCGGTATTGCTTGATAATCTACTCCCGATTTTATAATATGCATGAACCTTTTTATAATTTAGATAATTTCCGTTATTAATAAACTCTTGTCTAACTACGTAGTTAGCTATATTGTAAAGATTTTTCGACAAGAAAGCTAGAGCACGACTGTGATTTATAATTGGGATGATTTTTTTTAATAATAGTACGTTCTACTAATTGCATTATCCCTCCTGTAAACATTTAACGAGCTGTTCTGCAATCCTTTCTCAGTCTAAGATATTTTTAGTTGTTTTCATAAGTTCTTCTATAAAATCAATAAAACTTTACAATACTCATTGGCCTCGAATAATTTCATAAAGATCTACATCTACTTCTAGTAAGCAGGAGTGGCCACTATTGGGGAGAATAACCATCTGAGCTTTGGGCAAATACTTGACTAAAAACTTACCTTGTGATATTGAGGGTAAAAGTCGGTCTGCCGCGCTAACAATGATTAATGTAGACTTTGGGAAATTTTTTAGTTGATTTTTACTTACCTGGAATGAACGCATTAACTCAAATCGCCAGATAGCAGTCTCCTGAGAAACTGACTGCATAGCTTTAAGTAGTGCTTGACACTCCTGTAGTTCCATCCTACCCAAAGCTCCTAAAAAGGGCAAAGTTGCTTTTACAGATAATTGATATAAATAGGTTGGTAGATACTGGGTGAGATATGAGCCGTATTTTACTATAGGTTGTTGACTAAATGAAGTAGCAGAATTAACTAAAATTAGTTTGTCCAATAATTCAGGAGCATTGAAGGCAATTTTTAGTGCTAAACATCCTCCGAAGGATTCTCCACATAAATAAACAGGTCTTTTAGGTGCTGCTTCCTGTTCAATTTCAATTAAGTTTATTGTTCTCTCCGATAACTGATCCCAACTTGATAAATCATTTGCTGGGATACTGAGACACCGAATATCGAAGGCAGTTGATAAGCTGGAGAGCTGCGATCGCAACAATTTACCTGTACCGTCCATGGCAGGTAGAAAAATAAACAGAGGTAATTCGGGTTTAGAGGCAGTTGGCCTTAAAAAGCTAATTTTACTACTTGCCACTTGCATGATTGAATACAGATAGAAATTAGTAATGATTGATAAATTAATAACTGATAGTTGATATATCAGAGCAAGTTATTATTCAGCTTATACTCTAGAAGAATAGATTTTTATTTTTTTGTAATTTACCTAATTATTACTTAATAATTAGGGTTTGCATAAGGAAAGTATGAGTGATAGGGGAAGGAGTCTGGAGTCTGGAGTCTGGAGAAATGGGAATTATAGAGTCGGTAGGAGTCAGCGTTGTCCCTTAAAAATTCCCGCCAACTCTTGCACAAAAGCCTAACTTTATGCAGCTCTTTAAACCGAAAAGCTTGCATTTTTTAAGAACTTAAAAAGGTGGAAACCTTTATCTGTAAACTTTTTGATAATTAATCAGCAGAGCAATAATTAGTGATTATAATTAGCAATTTTTCACTTAACATGACTAACTAAACAATCAAGTTATTTAATTCTTAAATTTGTACAGGAGTAAGAGTGATTTTTTGTGTTATTTATTAAAATAAAAAAATATAGGGATTAAACACAGTCTTTTGTTAGTAAATTAGTAATTTCTTGGCTAACATGATTAGTTATATAGCAATCCTAAATAGGTTGTGACAAATTCAAAAGTAAATAAAAAACTGAAACTCTTACCTGTTCCCAGTTAAGTGTTCCTTGTTCCCTAAAAGCCATTAAAATTTTGTACACAACTCAAATAGGATTGCTATATATATCATTAATTAAATGTTGAGCTAATTGTTCTAGATATTGCCGATTATGTAAAGTTATCATCCAAAATGGAAGACTAAACATGATGTTAGAGGGTTGATAAACTATTGCAGGATGCTATCCAGGTTAATTAAACAAAGGTTCTGAAGCGTCAAAAAAACTTAATAATTTCCAAGGTATTCAGGGAGAAATTAACTGCTCATCAGGTGCAGCAAGCGCTACTGGTAATATTGCCAGATTTGATACTGGTGCTTGCCACAGTAATTCTGAGCAAATCCTCTTTGAAAATCACCAATAAAATTAGGAGGAGTAAATTTTACCTTATGCGCAGAACTTTCTAGAAATACTTCCAATATTTCGTGAGCTTGTAGTAGTTGTATTGCCTGTTAGAAAAAATGCTTTTTTCTATAAGTAGGATTATCTAAAGGAAAACCTCCTAAACCAGTTACTAATTCCCATAACACAGGTACTTCGCTCATATAGTGATAGCAGACAAATCGGATTGGACGATTAACGGCCACTGTGAGTAACAAAAGGTCCATAAAACTACAATAGTTACTTACAAGTAGCACGCCTCCTTCAGAAGGAATTCGGTCTCCATAATCAATAAAAAGTTCTACTACCAATAGTAGTTAAGAATAAATGGGAAATTAAGGGTATGTTATTTGCTTGGCTTCCCATTTTACTTCTAACTAGAGATTCAATCTTAGACTGTGAATAAATATATAGACTGTAAGAGGGTATCTATTAAATAAAAAATTAAGCCTTGATGTAGGTTGGGTTAGGCGACAATAATCTCACAAAATCACTCTGGAGATTTATCGAACCGCTGTAACCTAGCAAGTATAGATATTTGAGGCGTTTATTTAGATTTATTTTACAGATACCTTCTAAGGATAATAACATCAAAATTCCAAAAGTTAAAATTTCTTTGAGAAATTCTATCAAAACAATATAACAGCATTACTGTTACGGTAGGGGATATTATTTGCTTCCAAGCGAATCATAATGAAATTACTTAGGTCACAGAAAAAGCAATTAATCCAAGTAGTAAATAAAATAGGTCGGTACTACTAAACTCCAGAATGATTATCACCATTGCCAGTTCAAATCAAAAGTATTTAAGTCTGATTTTCCATGAAAAACACATATACAAATAAAAATACCTTTGCAATTACAACTCCCCTTTACTACGTTAATGATTTACCACATATAGGTAGTGCTTATACAACTATTGCTGCCGATACGGTAGCTCGTTTTCAAAGACTACAAGGTAGATCGGTGTTGATGATTACTGGTACAGATGAGCATGGCCAGAAAATTCAAAGAACAGCTCAAAGCAAAGGAAGATCCCCTAAAGAACACTGTGACTCAATAGTTACAGGATTTGAATCTCTTTGGCAACAACTAAATATTCAGTATGACCGTTTTAGTCGTACTACTGCATCTAACCACGAAAAAATTGTCAAAGAATTTTTCCAAAGAGTTTGGGATCGAGGTGACATCTACTTAAGTCAGCAACAAGGATGGTATTGCGTATCTTGTGAAGAATTTAAAGAAGAGCGCGAACTTCTAGAAGATAAATATTGTGCTATTCATACTAACCAAAAAGTAGAATGGCGCGATGAGCAAAACTACTTCTTTCGTCTCTCCAGGTATCAGGAACAACTACAAGCTTTTTACCAAGAAAGGCCAGAATTTATTCAACCCGACAGCCGTCGGAATGAAGTCTTAAGCTTTGTTAATCAGGGATTACAAGATTTTTCTATCTCTAGAGTTAATGTGGATTGGGGCTTTCAACTACCTATAGATCCTAACCATACTATATACGTTTGGTTTGATGCTCTATTAGGTTATGTTACGGCCCTCCTAGATCCTGATAATGAGCCTACCCTAGAGAATGCTTTATCAAAATGGTGGCCGATTAATTTGCACTTAATTGGGAAAGATATATTACGTTTCCATGCTGTTTATTGGCCAGCTATGTTAATGTCCGCAGATTTACCTCTGCCTGGGGGTGTATTTGGACATGGATTTTTGACCAAAGACGGCAAGAAGATGGGTAAATCCTTGGGTAATACTTTAAATCCTTTTGAATTAATTCAAAAGTACGGCTCTGATGCAGTTCGTTATTATTTTCTCAAAGAAATCGAATTTGGAGTTGATGGTGATTTTAGTGAAATCCGATTTATCAATGTCCTAAATTCTGACTTAGCAAATGGTTTAGGCAATTTACTAAATCGTACCCTGAAAATGGCTCATAAATACTTTAATGGTCAAATTCCTAATATTAATGGTGAGAAAATAGAGGTTTCTCATCCACTTAAAAAAATAGGTATTAGTTTGGGGGAAGAAGTTACTCAAGCTTATGCTTCTTTGGCTTTTAGTAAAGTTTGTGAAGCGGTATTAGTTTTGGCTAGAGCGTGCGATAAATATATAGACGAAACTGCTCCATGGAGTTTATATAAACAGGGTGAGTTAGATACTGTAACAGAAGTTTTATATTCTGTGTTGGAGTCTGTTAGATTAGCATCTTATCTTTTATCGCCGATAATTCCAAATATTAGTAATGCTATTTATCAGCAACTAGGTTTCTCAAATGATTTTAACAATAAATCAGTAATTCATAGTTCAGAAAATTTTGTCAAACAAGTAAGTTGGGGGACTCTCCCAGAAAATCAAATTCTGGGGAAACCTCAACCTGTTTTTCAAAGACTAGAATTGACAGAAACTGTTGCTTAAAAAGCTAATCCTAATCTTGTTTTTTTAAAATTAAATAGCCTGTTTTTCTCTGACAAATTATTTCTGATTAAGAATTAAATTTCTTTAATTTCATAAAAAAACCGAGGTTAAAAACCATGTTGAATCATCAACAAATACAAATAGAGTGTAATGAAATATTTACACCAGAACAACTTCTAGAAAATCGTGGCAAAGTAGCTATTTTTATAGATGGATCTAACTTATTTTATGCTGCTTTACAGCTAGGAATTGAGATAGATTATACGAAACTTCTTTCACGTCTTACAGGAGGTTCTCGTCTCCTACGTTCCTTTTTCTACACTGGAGTAGATCGTACTAATGAAAAACAGCAAGGGTTTTTGTTGTGGATGCGTCGTAATGGTTATCGCGTCATTTCTAAAGACTTAGTACAGTTACCAGATGGTTCTAAAAAAGCTAATCTTGATGTAGAAATTGCTGTTGATATGATGGCTTTAGTTGGCTCTTATGATACTGCTGTATTAGTTAGTGGAGATGGAGATTTAGCTTATGCTGTAGATGCTGTTAGTTATAGAGGTGTTAGGGTTGAAGTGGTTAGTCTTAGAGCTATGACTAGCGATAGTTTAATTAATGTTTCTGATCGTTATATAGACCTGGAACAAATTAAAGAAGACATTCAAAAAACTTCTAAATCTCCTTGCTATACCTATCGTCCTCTATCAGCTATAGGTTTCATGGATGAACATGATTAAGGATGATTTTAGTTATAATTTAACTGAGGAAAATTGACAAGTTTTAGAATAAGAATCAATTTCATTAATGGATAATGGATAATGGATAATGGATAATGGATAATGGATAATTACCTCTCCCTTAAAAGGGAGAGGTAAGACCAAGAAGGAAAAAATTTATTTTTTTCCCCTTAATAAAGGGAGGCTAATAAACCTGAATTATTTAATTATTAATTATTCGGTAAAAATGGTGTTAATTTTTCTAGAAATTAGTGGATTAATACCTATAATATATTGTTCTATAAATTTGAGAGGTATGTTAGAGCAAAAATTAAATATTACTTACTCAAAGGAAAGTTTAAAAAACTGAGCATCATCTATCTAAAAATATGGAAAAATTTGTGCTTATAGTGAAAAACTTTCCTTGAGTATTGTTTGAATATACTAAACTTCTAGAAGTTTAGTAATATCATGTGGAAAAAAGATTGTTCAAAATAGTATCAGGTCTGAAGAAGGAAGACTGAAGTTGGGAGAAGAAATACAACAGATTTGATGATTAATATGGTACATTAATATGGTACAATTGATGGGGTAAATATTTTTTGCTTGTTCCCTATCCCAACTCCCTACTTCCTATTCCCTCAAACCATCAACATACAGACTTCATCAACTAGGTAATTCCTGTCATTTAATTTATCAGTTATTAGTGAACCTACGACTAAAATTAGAGGCTTGAAATAATGAATTCAATATTTTTTTTCCCTTAAAAAGGGGAGGCTTTAGACATCATTATTTGGTAAATTATTGAAGCAAAAAAGTTTTTAAATTAACAATTAACTTTTCTGAAAAAGAAGAGGATTCACTAAAAGAAAAAATTGTTCTTTGTTTTTAGCTAGCCAGAGATTGATATAGTAATCCTATTTTATTTGTGTATAAAAATCTTACGGCTTTTAGGGAACAAGGAACACTTAACTGGGAACAGGTTGTAATTTCAGTTTTTTATCTAAATTTTAGATTTGTCAAAACCTATGTAGGATTGCTATAGTTTTCCTTTTTGTAGCATTTTTTTTATTAAAATAGCATAATACCAAGCGTAAAAAAAGAATGTTACGAATGATTTAGTCAACTAAAATAGTTAAAGTCAGATGTATATTTCCTCAAATAAAATTGTTTCAGGGTAAAACAATGAGGTATTGATGTACCAGTAATGATATTCGGATCAACAGTTAACTAGGCAAACCAAGAGTCTTATGCCTGAAACAATTAATTTTGATAAATACAATAATAAATATACAATTATAGTGGTCAAGGTAAATTTTTTTTCTAATACTTTTAATTCTCCTTAAATCTATCAATACTAATTCCTGCCGATTAGGCAATGAATTAATAGCTAATAGTTGACTGGTGATTAATATAAATAATCGAAGTATTTGTAGTAAAAATTTATCGAGCTTGGTATTATGTAAGAAATTTTTTAATAAAAATTATCTGATTATAATTAGGCTTTTTATGAAAACACTAAATAATTATTTTTATGATTTCCAAAATTCATCAATGCCTCTATTAATCTTAGTAACTTTACTGCTAGGAATAACCGCTTGTAATCAACAAAATCAAAGTCAAGAAAATATCTCAGAACAACCTATTCTTAATCAAAATCCAGAAAGTGATTTAACTTTAAATGACGTTACTCTTGAAGAAGCATCTGAAGTAGGTGAAATGTTGTGGCGGGTAAAATCTAAACAAGCTTCGTATGTAAAAAATCAAGAATTAATTAGAGTTACTAAACCTGAAGGTGAATTATTTAGAGATGGAAAATTAGCTTATAAAATTACTGCATTGCAAGGAGAAGTATATCAAGACGGAAACAAAATTTTACTTATAGAAGAAATAGAAGTATATGACATCCAAAATCAAATAACTATTAGAGGAGAACAATTAGAATGGTTAACTGAACCAGGAATTATTATTGTTCGCAACAATATAACAGGTAGTAATGAACAAATACAAGCATCAGCTCAAACGGCAAAAGTTATTAGTCTAGAAAAAAGAATAGAGTTTTATGGTCAAGTAGTTGCTATGTTCAAAGAACCTGTAATGAAAATCCAAACAGAGCAATTATTTTGGCAGATAGATCAAAAAAAATTGACTGCTAATCAACCAATAAAAATAGAAGAGTTACAAGATAAAAAAGTTATTGGTAGTGCTTATGGTGACGAGTCAGAATTTAATTTAGAAAGTCAAATCGCTACTCTAAAGAAAAATGTACAGGTGATCCGAACTAATCCAAAATTACAAATAAGTAGCGATTTGATGATTTGGAATATACCACAAAATTTGATAGATTCACCAGGAGCTATAACAGTATTAGAGCAAGGAGAAAAAGTAATTTTACAAGCAAATAAAGGTCAAGGAAATTTTCAGAAAAATACTTTTGTTCTATCAGGAGATGTCGTTGGTGTTGGGCAAGAAAATCAAGCTCAATTAAATAGCGATCGCCTAACTTGGTATTTACAAAATCAAACTTTTGAAGCGGAAGGTAATGTATTTTATCGTCAAGTCGATCCACCATTTAATGTAAGAGGTCCTAGGGCAGTGGGGCAACTCAAAAATGAGACAGTTATTATTCAAGGTGGTAATAGTAATGTTGTAACAGAAATTATTCCTCAGAGTATTGAGTAGGGGGTGTGGGAAGTGTGGGAAGTGTGGGAAGTTTGAGGAGTGTGGGAAGTGTGGGGAGTGTGGGAAGTGTGGGAGGTGTGGGAGGTGTGGGAAGTGTGGGAATAAACTACAAGCAGAATGAAATCTCTAAAAAATTGTTCTTTTAGATAAATCTACATAAATTATAGGTAAGTTATGTCAAACCTGCTTGGTTTGGAGTGTTATAAGAAACCGGGTTTATAGGAGGTAGATGTTGGTATGGTGGAGTATTTAATAAACCGGGTTTCTCTGCTTTTTAAGAGTATTGTAAGAAACCGAGTTTATAGGAGGTAGATGTTGGTATGGTGGAGTATTTAATAAACCGGGTTTCTCTGCTTTTTAAGAGTATTGTAAGAAACCGAGTTTATAGGAGGTAGATGTTAGTATGGTGGAGTATTTAATAAACCTGATTTATCTGCTTTTTTATACCGATACTACCGGATTTGATATTATAACTTCCTTATTTACCAAGAAATAAGATTAATAAATTCCCCAGTAAAGTGGATGAAAAGGGGGCGAGAGATGGATGATTTACGGAAAAAAAAGGTTTAAAACCTCTCCTTGAAAGGAGAAAAAAGCGGTCGAGGGATGGCGAGGTTTCCTCGCCATATCCAATCAACCAAGAGAAGAAAAAATTTCCTTTTAACCAATCCTCTTATTTTTAAGAAGAGCTAATTATTAATTGTTAATTATTAATTATTAATTATTGAACTAGCCATATCCAATCAATAAAGAGAAAGAAAATTTCGGATTTTCTTCCCCTCCCTATTACTGGAGATACTGATAACTAATAACTGATAAATAAAATAACCCAAGGGCATTTTCAGTAGATGTTAATTTTTTGTAGTTATTGTGATATAGGAAACAAGTTGTGAGAACATATCCCCTACAAACTCCCCATAGTGGCTATCACTGGGATGGTAGCGATCGCCGTTTTTTTGAAGGTTGGTATTATCGAGTCACCCTACCAGAAGAAAAACAAACTTTCGCCTTTATGTATTCTATAGAAGATCCTATTGGCGGTAAACCTTATAGTGGTGGTGGGGCACAAATTCTTGGCCCAAATGATGAATATCTCTGTCGGACTTTCCCAGATGTGAAAAAATTTTGGGCAACTCCGGAGGTTCTAGAATTAGGCCATTGGGGACGAACAAATTTAACAGGTTCAGTTGGGTATTTAGAGCCACAAGTATTTGAGGAGCGAATCGAACAAGGGTATCAAGCTACTGCTACTTGGCATCAAGGAGTTCTTTCCGACCCAGGAACAAATAATTATTGTTGTTGGCAATATGAAACACAACCTATATATGGTTGGGGAAATCCAGATGTAGAACAACAGTCAACTGCTGGTTGGCTGTCATTTTTACCAATTTTTGAGCCTGGATGGCAAATATTAATGGCTCATGGTTTGGCTACTGGTTGGATAGAATGGAATGGGAATATCTACAAGTTTACTGATGCGCCAGCTTACAGTGAGAAAAATTGGGGTGGTGCTTTTCCGAAAAAATGGTTTTGGTTGAACTGTAATAGTTTCTATGACAAATCAGATTTAGCTTTAACTGCTGGTGGTGGTAAGCGAGGAGTATTGTGGTGGATGGAAGAGGTGGCATTGGTAGGTATTCATTACCAAGGCAAATTTTATGAGTTTGTACCGTGGAATTCGGAGGTACATTGGCAAATTCAGCCTTGGGGAGAATGGCAAATGCAGGCCAAAAATGATTTATTTGAGGTAGAGTTAACTGCGACTACTAACTGTTCCGGTACACCTTTACGGGCGCCGTCAGAACAGGGATTAATATTTTTGTGTCAAGATACTATGCGGGGAAATTTAACTTTGAAGTTAAGGGAAGTTAGGGATGGTTATTCAAAGTTGATTTTGGAGGCGCGAAGCGATTTATGTGGGTTAGAAGTTGGTGGAGAGTCTTGGGAGCAACCTTGGGTTAAATGATGTTATAGAAGCCATTTTGGATTTCTTAAAAAATAGAGGCGGAAATGTGTAAATTGCGAATATGGGGGCATTTTTCTACCTTTTTCCTGTATTTCATTTCTCAACCTTCTAACTTCTTTACCAAAAACCTACACCTTTGGTAATATTCCAAATTGCTTCTATAAACAAATACATTTTTGATAATTTAATTGCTGCGTGTATGAATTGAGGAAAATAAAACCAATGATTATTCCAGATATTCCTGATGGTTGGAAATATGTTGTTAGCTCGTTAGTTGGTGGAGGCATCGCGATATTTGTCACTGTCTTAAACAATAGCTACCAATTAACTAAAGATGCCAAGACTTGGGAAAAAGAAAAATTGTGGGAAGGTTATCAAAAGTGTATTTCAAATTTGAACTCAATGGTACAAATGATAGAAACAAGAGAAGGAAATAACCTAGAAAAACTGCCTGCTATGTATTCATAAATATCTCCTTATTTGTATTGGATAGCAAATCATCCAAATCCCCAATCAGAAGAAGTAAAAGCTTTGAAAGAAACAATGAAAAATGCAGCTTTTACTGTTAACTTTTTAAATTTATTGCAACAAACGCTTATTAGAGTAATGGTTAAAGATCCAAGAATTTTTCAGAAGTAATTAATTAAAACTTTTCTCAGGTTATTAATATAATCAGGACTTACGCATGAGGTAAGGAAAACTAGGATTTGAGATTGCTACTTGTCGGTTGCAATGAGGAAAAGACTTTGTAGTGCGCAAGTCCTAATATTTATTTCTTGCTTGGGAGGCATAATGAAAAAAACCAATAATTTAATTTTTATAGCTACTGACATTTTCTACTTCCAATTCTTGCAATTCTTGAGCTAAGGGAAATACTTGATATTTCCCTAAATTGAGTAGAAATTCTACCCTTGACATTCCTGCTAGTTCGGCTGCTTTACTAGAGGATAAACGAGCCATTTCATAGAATTTAACTGCTGCTAATATCCGTAATTCTCCTGCAAATGTTGTTGCATCTGCGTTGGTTGCTTCCAGAACTGATGCAGGTATTTCCATTGATATTTGGATAGGTTTCACTGAGGTAAGATTTTTTTTGATGTTAATGGTGGTTTAATCCTAGTTTATTTTTGACGAAAAAAGCATTGCTTTTTAGAAGTCGGAAGGAATTTTTGAGTGAGTTTGAGAATTTAGAAATATCCGCATCCATTATTTTGATGGCTATAGTTACTAAATCTATAGAAAAATATTCCTAGACAAGTGTTTTAATTAAGTGTTACCTTAACGGGGTGAACTACAACACCCTCTATCCCATTGCTAAAAGCGTTTGGGACTGCTTTTCGTAGTATGTTTAAACTTCCATTGACATCAGCATTGTATTTGACTCCATTTGAAGCTTTATAAAGTCCTCTTTTCACTCGTTTACCACTAAATCTATGTTTGACACCCTTTTGGTAAACTGGTAAGTCGTCCCAGTCTAAAAAACTAGCTTTTGATGTATAACTTTCTTCATTAATTATTACTTTGATTCCCACTAATTTGGCTTTGTATTTTAGTTGTTCAATTAACTTAAAAAAAGGAATTTGAACAAAATTTTGATTGTTTTTTTTGCCAAGATTTAGGCTTTGTTTCCAGTTAGGATTATTTCCTATTACTAAAACTCCTATCTCCCAGCTGATCAGATGATTAATAATATACCTGCTAGTCTTATGTAGATAATCGTCAATCTTGAAATTTCTTTTTGTCGATAATCTTTTGATTCTATTACTACTTTTAGTCTGATTTAATTCTGACTGTAGTTTACCCTTCTTATAATTATAGAATTGATTAATTGATTTGACTGGTCTGCCGTTAATAATAAAGGGTTGAAAACCTTTTTTATTTGATGTTACAGTTGCCAAATTATTCACTCCCAAATCTACAGAAGCCACATCAGATTCTGACAAATCTAATTTAACTTCAACGGATTCGTAAACCACTTCTATCACATAGTAATTAAGCTTGGGAATAATTCTCACTTGTTGCAGAGAATCATAATTTATTTTACTGTCAAAAAATAGCTGACTTTTTGATAGTAATATCTTTTTATTTTTTACTAATTGAAGTTTACTAATAGCCTGTTTCGTATAAACTAAAATATTCCTTCCTTTCTGTTTATGTTTATATTTTGGCAGTTTAGGAGGGCTTTTGAACTTACTTGGACATTGATTATAAGCTCTTATAGCTTGAAAAAAACTTTGCCAATTTTGATCTAAAAGAATCAAAACCTGCTGAGAAACTTTCGCCGGTATTGCTTTATAATCTGCTCCCGACTGTAACAACTTTTGAACCTTGTTATAGTCTAGATAATTTCCTTTATTAATAAACTCTTGTCTAACTATGTAGTTAGCCATGTTGTAGAGATTTTTCGACAAGAAAGCTAGAGCATCGAGTGATTTATAATTGGGATGGTTTTTTTTAATAATAGTACGTTCTACTAACTGCATTATCCCTCCTTGTAAACATTTAACGCTCTCTTCTGTTTTCCAAGTTCATCTTCAAGATGCATGCGTGTTGCAGATAATTTCATTCATAAACAAGATTAAGGGAATTTAACTAATTCCAGTCTAAGAGATTTTTAGTTGTTTTTTTATGTTTTTCTATAAAATCAACAAAACTTTACAATACTCAAAAATTTCGCTGCCAAATTTTTATGGCTTGATCTCTTCCACCACTAATTAATGTTTTTCCGTCTGGACTAAAAGCGACAGAAGTTACGCCTCTAGAATGTTGCTCGGAATTTTCAGGAAAGGTTGATAATGGCTTTCCTGTCACAGTCCATTCCTGAATTGTCCCATCACTACTGCCACTTACCAATGTTGTGCCATTAGGGTTAAAAGCAAGACAAGTTACTGCTTCTGAATGTTTTCGGAGAGTACGAGGTTCACCAGTCTCAAGAGGCCAAAGTTTAATCGTACGATCTTCGCCACCGCTAGCCAAGGTTTTTCCATCTGGACTGAAAGTAATGGTATAAACTCTATCATCGTGACCAGAAAGTTTACCAATTTCTGCACCTGTTTCTATATTCCATAGTTTGATGGTTTTGTCATAACTACAACTAGCGAGAATTTTCTTATTTTGTGGTAGAAAAGCAACACAAGTTACTTTATCTGAATGTCCGATAAGTTTACCAATTTCTTCACCTGTTTCTACATCCCATAATTTAATTTCTTGGTTGTCATTAGCTGCGAGAATTTTACCGTCCGGACTGAAAGTAACAGAGTCAAAACCAAACGCATCGAAAAAGCCATTCAAAGATAAAGTTTTGGAGTAACTATAAATAGGTTTTTCTTCACCTAAACGCCAAATATTAATTCGATCGTTTTTGCAAGCTGCTATCGTTTTACCATCTGGACTAATAGAAACCGAAGTAAACCATAAATCAAACACCCCAGGCATAGAAATTCTTTGTTTGTTTTCCCAAGTACCGATTTCCCAAACATTAATTACTTCATTTCCACCACTGACAAAATATTGGCGATTTGGATTCGGACTACAGGCTATTTTAAGTCCGTATTTTGTAATAGATTTTTCCAAAAAATTTGTCATAAAACTAGCAGTAGGGCGAATAAATTCTATAGGAAATTCAGAATAATATTTGTTTGAAAGAGTAGCTGAAAGTTGCCAAGGTTCAGGTTTATTTCCATCAATTATTTCTTGCCAAGTTGGAGGAATTTCTAAAGACTTCTGATAAATTATTGGCAACCAAGTAGTACCAGGAATTTCAGATTCTAAAACTTCTAATCTTTGCCGAGCATTTCTAACTGCTAAATATAAGGATTCACCATCAGCATAAGCAGTGAGAAAATAATCCAGAAATTTTTGAGCTGCTTTGTCTGCTACAGGTTCTCGCATCACAATTACCTGGGGAATTTGTAAATCTGCCAAATATTCAGCTAATTTCAAACCATCACAAGAGTTAAAAATAGCTAATTGTAATCCTTTTTGAATAACTTTTCTAAGACTATTTTTTAATTCACTAATTGGTAGTTGTTCCTGGGGGTTGATATAAATAATTCCTGTTTCACGATCGCTATAACTATGACCTGCAAAGAAAAGAATATCCCAATCTTTTTCCCAAAGTTTATCGCTAAATTCTTGACGATTTGGTTCTACTAAAAATTCGGGTTCTGCATTAGGTAAATTAGCAATTAATTGTTGGTCGAATTGAATATCTATTCCTTGACTATCTCCCAATATAGATAAAATTCTAACTTTATTTTTTCCAATGCGAAAATTTGTTTGAGTAACAACATCAATTTCTGGTGGACTGAGGGCAATTTCAGCTTTAGTAAAAGTATCAGCAAATAAATCCCACTCATCCCAAGGAAGTTTTTTTAAGATTTCATTTTCTGTTTGCAGAAAGACCATAATTTCATCTGAAGGTTCTAATCTCTGATTTATTTTATCTCTCAGTTTTTGGAACTTAATATCTTGAGAATTATTCAGCCATTTTTGCATACCTAACCTTAATTCTTTGGCTGAATTTTGACAGTCATCAAGCGTTTTTTTGAAGTCACCAATTCTTCCTACCCTACCTCTAAAATTTAGCCCTAGTAATTTATATTTTTCATTCCAATTTTTATAGAGCTTGGGAATGTCAGGATATGGAGGTAAATAGCCATCAACGTCTACTTCTAAAATAGAATCTTTTTCAGAATAACTAATCCGTAAATTTGTCTCAAATCCTTGGTAAAAATCTCCTGTTATAACTTTGATAAAGAGTAATTTTTTCATATTTATAACTTTTAGTAAATTTAGGCAACAAAATTTTCTCTGTAACTTAAATCATCGTAATTAATTTCTACCGTAAAACTTTCTTCTGGATCGAAGAATAATTCTTGAATAAAACCATCTGGATAATTTTCTGTAGAAACTTCAACTAGAGTTTCTTGGTTAAAATCAATTACAATTGCAGTGATATTTTTCGGTAGTTTTGTTTGGCTTTCTAGAGGATATAAACCTAATAATATTCTCATCTCTTTATCATCTGTTAACTCTAAATCTAGGGTTATTGCAATTTTTAAATCTTCTAATTGAATTTGTTTAGCTCTTTGAACACTAGCCTCCCTAAAAGCTAAAGATTTCTTGGGAAAAATTTCTTCAACTGTTAACCATAAAGCTTGCTCTGCTTCAGTAAATCTATTTTGTAACCATTGAGTTAAATTTATGGATGGCTCGACTAAAGATATGGGTTTATATTGATAAATAGACTGCAACTTTAAAATATAAATCTCAAGTTGTTTATATGCTTCAGCAAATTTAAGAAACTCTTCTTTTAGTTCCCTTGATTCAACAATTTGTTTTTGCAGTTCGCCCGATTCAAAGAAACATAAAACTTTCTCTAAATACATAGAAAATGACTGGAATACGGACACGGAATTTTCTTCTTGATTGTAAATATCTTGATTATTAGGATTTTTTCTATACCCTACTTCTTTAAGGTGTTTACTAACTGTTAAGGGGTGATTAATTTTTTTACCAGTAAGTTCATTAACATATTTATATAAAGTTCTTGATAAGTCACTTTTCACTGTGTTTTTAGATAGATAAAATTTATTGGATATTTCGTCAGTATCCTGTTCTTTAAGCAAAAGACGTAACCAACAAATTTCTCTATCAGTAAGCTTTTTACCTTCAACATATTCTTTTAAAGTATTCAAATCT
Organism: Okeania sp. SIO3I5; assembly: GCF_010672085.1. Lineage (GTDB taxonomy): Bacteria > Cyanobacteriota > Cyanobacteriia > Cyanobacteriales > Microcoleaceae > Trichodesmium. Next base: position 28,049 of record NZ_JAAHHT010000008.1, on the reverse strand, counting down.
TGTAACAGTCTATCTACATCCCACTCTTTTTCTACCTCCAGACATTCAAGGCATTTTTCTTGATTTTCCAATTTTTTTTTATTGCTCAAGACAGGGCAAAAATTTTCTAATGATGAGGTCATAACTTTAACGATTGACTTTAATAATAGAAAACTAAATCAGCTAAATAAAACTTGAGCAAATACTGAAATAGAGTTTCTATAGGTATAGTCTACAAGGTACTTATAAAAAAGTCTAGCAACTATTGTTGTAAAAATAAAATTGCGTTTTCACAACCATTGTTGCTAGACACTAACAACAACCAGTATTCATAATAAATACAAAGACACATCAAAAAAGATAATTTATCCTATGAAAAGACAACTTTTATTCTTCAATATCCAATCCAGTCAATTTTCTTGTACGTTCATATTTGCTAATCAAATAACATCATCAATAGCTGATACTGTAATGAAAACTTTGATGTTTTTACCATTTATTTTTGGGCAGCAAAACTTGGAAACACATCCACCTAAAGAATTAAAAGAAACTTCATCCTGTTATCAGTTATATATGGATAATTACAAAGATAAAAATGCCGAAGTAGCTGAATTTTTTTTGAATAACAAACCAAATGTGAAAGAATAAAAATTAGATTTTTCCATGAAAAGCAAGGCAATTATTTAGTATTGCACCAGGCAAATAGGTTAAGACATTAATACAAGCTGAAAAGCTATTGCAGTTAACATTTGCCTGTTGCCTAACCCGTAGCGGTATAATTCAAAATACCCACAATCTTAGGTAATTACTTATCTTATATTTATCATTAGCAAACAGAAAAAATAATCATCATCTGTTTGCCATTCTTCACTCAAAACTTTCCTCAAAATTAATCCCCCGAAATAATATAATTTCTTCGACTATCTCCCAAACCCAAACGATCGCCATTTATCTTAGGACTAACACCTCTAGGTGACGTAACTACTCCCCACCTCTTAACTAATTCCTGTAAAAATTTATCTTGCTCTACTCGTGTTTCCTCCCAATAAGGACTCCGGTTAACCATCGTAAACCAAACCAAACCCTCTTCCCGCGTTGGAAAAACCCCTGCTAAAGCAATAACATCATTCAAAGTACCAGTCTTAACCGCCGCTCCCTGGGGAATATTCCGTGATTGATCCCTTAAAGTTCCCGTGTCGTACCCAGATACCGGAAACAGATCCGCAATAACCCACTCAGAATTTTGCAGATACCTTTGAATAGCTACCAACATTGCAGTTACCGCTCTTGGAGAAATCTGATTTTCTACCCCCAACCCAGAACCATTAACTAATTGTATTTCTGCCTCCGACACCCCAGCACTCCAAGCAGCTTTTCGTTGCACAACCTTTGCTCCTCCCAAAATTTCCGCCAATCTCTCAGCTAAATTATTCTTACTTTCCGCATTCATCGTTTTGAGAATATACACCAGGGGTAACGACTTATGTCTAATAATCGGAATTTTCCCAGATACAGATTTTTTAGATATAACAGAACCAGCGATCGCTACCTTCGGCATCGACGTTCCTGGGGGCATTCGGTTGTAGATACTTCTCACATTTCTAGACCAAGTTGCAGAATTTATACCTTCTCGCAAGAATCGACCAGCCACTACAGGGTTATACCTCTCGTTCATCCAAAAATTACCTACTATAACCAAATTACCCCTCACCTGATTAATGCCCAATTTTTCTATAGCATTGCCCAGAGCGATCGCCTCTTCCCAGACAAAATAAGGGTCACTACCACCATTAACAACCAAATCTCCTCGCAAGATGCCATTAGTAATGGGACCTGTGGTACTAATCAAAGTTTCAAATTGATGTTCTGGTCCCCAAGTTTCCAGTGCAGCTAAAGATGTAGCGACTTTAGTTAAAGAAGCACTAGGAATAGGAATTGTACCTTCGTGACTATGAAGAGGTCTTAATTCTGACTGTATCCAGATACCCTGAACATCAGCAGTCAGTAATCCTTTTGTTTTCAAACCCTCTAAATATTCATCTACTTCTAAGGTCAATATTTCATCTGAATTTTCCGGCGAAATTAATTCAGGTAGACCTGCTTGCCATTTAAGTATCGCTACAGTATTCTGCCCAATACTTTCTATCCCTGCCATTTCTAACCACAGATGTATAACTCCGTAGCTGAATAATTCCCACATAAATCAATTCAATATTTTCAAAATTTTTCTATTGTAGCAAACTTCATCTGTATAAATATCAATTATTCTTCCTAACCCCTAATCCCTAAATAATCAATCTCTCTGTTCCCTACTCCCTAATTTTTCCCGATTCCCTATTCCCTACTCCCTAATTTTTCCCGATTCCCTATTTTCAAAATTTTTCTATTATAGCAAGCTTCATCTCTATAAATATCAATTATTCTTCCTAACCCCTAATCCCTAAATAATCAATCTCCCTGTTCCCTGCTCCCTAATTTTTCCCGATTCCCTATTCCCTACTCCCGATTCCCTATTCCCTATTTTCAAAATTTTTCTATTATAGCAAACTTCATCTGTATAAATATCAATTATTCTTCCTAACCCCGAATCCCTAAATAATCAATAAATTATCAATTATTCTTCCTACTGCCTAATTTTTCCCTATTCCCTAAATAATCAATCTCCCTGTTCCCTACTGCCTAATTTTGCCCGATTCCCGATTCCCGATTCCCTACTCCCGATTCCCTATTCCCTATTTTCAAAATTTTTCTATTATAGCAAACTTCATCTGTATAAATATCAATTATTCTTCCTACTGCCTAATTTTGCCCGATTCCCGATTCCCTACTCCCGATTCTCTATTCCCTATTTTCAAAATTTTTCTATTATAGCAAACTTCATCTATATAAATATCAATTATTCTTCCTCACTCCTAATCCCTAAATAATCAATAAATTATCAATTATTCTTCCTACTGCCTAATTTTTCCCTATTCCCTAAATAATCAATTAACTGATAAAATCTTAAAGATTTCTCTAACTTTGAAAAATGGGAATAATACCTACACGAATCGCAATAGACGCTATGGGTGGGGACCATGCCCCATCTGAAATTGTTGAAGGAGCACTCAAAGCTCAAGAAGCTTATGGTGTCAAAGTATTGCTAGTTGGCGATCCTCAGAAAATTAAAGCCTGTATAAATCACAAATCAAGCCAACCTTTGCCAGAAATAGTTCCTGCCGAGGACATGGTAGAAATGCACGAAGAACCTTTGACTGCCATTAGGCGCAAGTCCAAGGCATCTATTAATGTAGCTATGAAATTAGTCAAGGAGAAAGAAGCAGATGCTGTAGTTTCCGCAGGTCATTCAGGAGCTGCAATGGCCTCTGCTTTGTTGCGTTTGGGACGAATCCCAGGAATTGATCGCCCGGCAATTGGGGCCATTTTACCCACTATTATTCCGAAAAAACCAGTCCTAATCCTTGATGTGGGAGCAAATGTGGACTGTCGCCCCAAATATTTAGAACAATTTGCAGTCATGGGGACAATTTATAGTGAATATGTTTTGAGGACTTCCGAGCCAAAAGTGGGACTACTGAATATTGGGGAAGAGCCATCAAAAGGAAATGATTTAGCAGTAAGAACTCACGAAATATTGCAAGAAAATAATCAAATCAAGTTTATTGGTAATGCAGAAGGGCGTGATGTTTTATCTGGTGAATTTGATGTGATAGTTTGTGATGGTTTTGCAGGTAATGTATTATTAAAGTTTGCGGAGGCAGTGGGTGATGCTGTACTGCAAATGATGAGGGAAGAATTGACACCTGGTCTGAGTGGGAAAATAGGTACTGCAATATTACGACCTAATTTAAAAAGGATGAAACAAAGAATAGATCATGTAGAACATGGAGGGGCATTATTATTAGGAGTGGGAGGAATTTGTATTATTAGTCATGGTTCCTCTAAAGCAGTAGCTATATCTAATGCAGTTCGTTCAGCAAAAGAAGCTGTTGAAAATAGAGTGATCGAAAGAATTAATTCCAACTATTTACTGGAAGATAAACAGTCAGTAGTTACTAATTAGTAGATCCTCCTTTTTAAGGAATTCAGAAGTCAGAATTGTTTTTTTCAGCTCTATTAATTATTTGAGTGAAAATGATGATTGAGTATACTTGTCTCAGACGTTTTTGATGATTTTGATGTGGTTTAAACAAGCTTGACGAAATCATAACTCAGAACTCAGAAGTGTTTTTTTCAGCTTTAACAATTATTGAGTCAACTTAACTCGGAAGTTTTTGGTTCTTTATGATGTGGTTGAAACAAGCTTAATGAAGTCAGAACTTCAGAACTCAGAACTCACAAGTAGTTTTTCAGGTCTAAGAATTATTTAGTCAACTAGACTCGGAAGTTTTTGATGCTTTATGATGTGGTTGAAACAAGCTTAATGAAGTCAGAACTTCAGAACTAAAAACTCAGCAGTAGTTTTTCAGGTCTAAGAATTATTTAGTCAACTAGACTCGGAAGTTTTTGATGCTTTATGATGTGGTTGAAACAAGCTTAATGAAGTCAGAACTTCAGAACTAAAAACTCAGCAGTAGTTTTTC
>NZ_JAAHHT010000008.1:0-23477 GCF_010672085.1 Okeania sp. SIO3I5 | reverse complement strand
AGTAGTTTTTCAGGTCTAAGAATTATTTAGTCAACTAGACTCGGAAGTTTTTGATGCTTTATGATGTGGTTGAAACAAGCTTAATGAAGTCAGAACTTCAGAACTAAAAACTCAGCAGTAGTTTTTCAGGTCTAAGAATTATTTAGTCAACTAGACTCGGAAGTTTTTGATGCTTTATGATGTGGTTGAAACAAGCTTAATGAAGTCAGAACTTCAGAACTAAAAACTCACAAGTAGTTTTTCAGGTCTAAGAATTATTTAGTCAACTAGACTCGGAAGTTTTTGATGCTTTATGATGTGGTTGAAACAAGCTTAATGAAGTCAGAACTTCAGAACTAAAAACTCAGCAGTAGTTTTTCAGGTCTAAGAATTATTTAGTCAACTAGACTCGGAAGTTTTTGATGCTTTATGATGTGGTTGAAACAAGCTTAATGAAGTCAGAACTTCAGAACTAAAAACTCAGCAGTAGTTTTTCAGGTCTAAGAATTATTTAGTCAACTAGACTCGGAAGTTTTTGATGCTTTATGATGTGGTTGAAACAAGCTTAATGAAGTCAGAACTTCAGAACTAAAAACTCAGCAGTAGTTTTTCAGGTCTAAGAATTATTTAGTCAACTAGACTCGGAAGTTTTTGATGCTTTATGATGTGGTTGAAATAAGCTTAATGAAGTCAGAACTTTAGAACTAAAAACTCAGCAGTAGTTTTTCAGGTCTAAGAATTATTTAGTCAACTAGACTCGGAAGTTTTTGGTTCTTTATGATGTGGTTGAAATAAGCTTAATGAAGTCAGAACTTTAGAACTAAAAACTCAGCAGTAGTTTTTCAGGTCTAAGAATTATTTAGTCAACTAGACTCGGAAGTTTTTGGTTCTTTATGATGTGGTTGAAACAAGCTTAATGAAGTCAGAACTTCAGAACTAAGAAGTTGTTTTTTTCAGCTTTAATAATTATCTGGTAAACTTGACCAGAAAATTTTTGATTATTTGGATTTTGATGTGGTTTAAACAAGCACTGATAAGAAGTGAGGACAAATAGTTTTAAAACAAGAAGAGAAAAGTCTATAGATTCAGGAATGATTAATAAAAAACACATAAGAAAAACCTAGGCAAACAAGAGTGATTTCTAGTTTGTCTCTCAAAAATTTGGTAATAGTACACAAGTCATGATTTTTCCAGTTTACATAAATGAAAATTAAAGGGATATAGCAACTAACATCCTTACATATTTAGGACTACCAAAAGTTGTAAATCCAATCTATATTGACTAAGTTGCTTGGTCAAAATATTCGCGCTCTAAACTCCAACTGATGAATTTTCGATCTATCTAAATTAAGGAAATCGTTGTAACAGCAAAGAGTAAGAAATGGGTTTTGTACAAAAACTATTTAGACCATAGGACAACCCTTACCAATATAATACTTTAACTTTGCCAAACGTAATTGAGGAACAGTTTACTGAAACAGAATAGACAGTAAATAATACTAGAAAATAAATAATAATTAAAAACTAACAGATGACAAATATAGGTGTTTCTATAACTGGAAGTGGTTCTGCAATACCAAAAGTATCTCTAGATAATCAACAATTATCCCAAATAGTAGATACTTCTGACGAATGGATCGGGTCTCGCACTGGGATTCGTAAGCGACAACTGGCAAATCCAACAGAATCATTATGTAGTCTGGCAACTCAAGCATCTCTAGCAGCTCTTGGCCAAACTAATATTACTGCTAAAGATATTGACCTAATTATTCTAGCTACATCTACTCCAGATGATTTATTTGGTACTGCTAGTCAAATTCAATCGGAGTTGGACGCCAAGCAAGCGGTGGCCTTTGACATGACTGCGGCTTGTTCTGGTTTTGTATTTGGCCTAGTAACTGCAGCGCAGTTTATCCGTAACGGAGTTTATCAAAATATTTTATTAATTGGGGCAGATATTCTCTCCCGTTGGGTAGACTGGGAAGATCGAACCACCTGTGTTTTATTTGGAGATGGGGCAGGTGCAGTTATTTTACAAGCTTCAGGGCGCGATCGCCTCCTGGGTTTTGAACTTCGCAGTGATGGTAGTCAAAATAACTGTTTAAATCTTTCTTACCAACCTCAAGAAAAGAAAATAATTGATGGAGTAGCTGTTAGTAAAGGTACTTATCAACCAATAACTATGAATGGCAAGGAAGTCTATCGTTTTGCCGTACAAAAAGTACCGGAAGTGATAGAAAAAGCTCTCTTTAGAGCTAATATTAGTGTAGAGGAAATTGACTGGTTACTATTACATCAAGCTAACCAAAGAATTCTAGATGCTGTTGCTAGTAGATTGAATATTCCGTCAGAGAAAGTTATTAGTAATCTCCGAAATTATGGCAATACCTCTGCTGCTTCTATACCTCTAGCTTTAGACGAAGCTGTTAGGCAAGGCCAGGTTAGTTCGGGAGATATTATTGCTGCTTCTGGTTTTGGAGCAGGATTAACTTGGGGGGCGGTAATTTTTGAGTGGAGCAGTATTTAGTTAAGTCAAAAGTCAACTAATAGTTAATAATTAATAACTAATAATTGTTCATTGTTGAAATTTTACTTATTGCCTCGAAAAAAAGGAGTTGATAGGGATATATATCAAACAAGCTACTCAGCAATTTAGTCGGAATACTTTTTTACCTACGAGAAGGGGATTTTAACCGCAATTCAACCCTTTTGTAATTGGGATGATAGCTAGTTAATTAAATAATTAATAATTACCTCTTCTCATAAACAAAATGATTGGGTTAAAAGAATTTTTTTTCTTTTTTCTCCATGAATAGAGAGGCTTTAGACCTTAATTTTTCGGTAAAAAATATAATTCTAGTAGAAATTAATCAATTCCAGCTACTTCAGGAATATAAATTTCTAATCTTCTTTTTCTTCTGGGATTATTTATCAAATTTGTTAGATATTTATAGAAAGAAATTATCAAGTAAGTTTAGAAATTAAAAACAAACTTTTACATAGTTAAATTGATAATATCAAAATGACAAAAACAGCATGGGTGTTTCCGGGACAAGGTTCTCAAAAAGTTGGTATGGGAATAGATTTATTAGATTTACCTTCTGCCAAAGCAAAATTTGACCAAGCTCACCAAATTTTAGGTTGGTCTGTAACAGAAATTTGCCAAAAAGAAGAAGCAAAATTATCTCAAACTATCTATACTCAACCTTGTTTGTATGTAGTGGAAAGTATATTAGCAGACGAAATGCTTGCTAATTCTTGTCAACCAAATCTGGTGGCAGGTCATAGTTTAGGAGAATATGTTGCTCTCTATGTTGCTGGAGTATTTGATTTTGAGACAGGATTAAAATTAGTTAAAAAACGTGCTGAACTAATGAATAATGTCACAGATGGAGAGATGACAGCTTTGATAGGATTCGATGGAAAAAAGCTTGAAGAAGAACTGGAACAAACTCCTGATGTAGTTTTGGCAAATGATAATGATTCGGGTCAAGTTGTCATATCTGGTACACCAGAAGCCATAAAAATTTTACTTGAAAAAGTTAAGGCTAAACGTGCAATTAAATTAAATGTTTCTGGGGCCTTTCATTCTCCTTTAATGGAGTCTCCATCTAGAGAATTTCAAGAAATATTAGAATCTGTAGAATTTGCTGATGCTAAAGTACCAGTAATTTCCAATTTTGAGCCTACTGCTACTACAGATGCAGGGATAATAAAAAAGCGTCTTGAGCAGCAAATGACAAATGGTGTGAGATGGCGTGAAACATCTTTAGAAATGGAAAAAGAAGGGGTAAAAAAAGTTATAGAAATTGGTCCTGGAAAGGTACTTAGTGGTTTGATCAAGCGCGTTTGTTCTAGTTTAAAATTGGTAAATGTGAGTAGTTTACAGCAGTGCCTTGCCATTTTGAATAAGGAAGAAGGAAAAGAGAAGAAGGAAGAAAAAAAATTAATAATTAATAATTAATAATTAATAATTGTTAAAAGCAGATTCCAGATTAATGTTGATATGGTACAATTGACGGGGTAAATTTTTTACTTAGTTCTTTATCCTACCGAAAAAATAAGGTATAAAGCCTCTCATCAGCAAGGAGAAAAAAATTCCTTTTAACCATAAGCATTCAGCAGTCAGTATTCAACTATCAATTTCATTATCTTGAGAGAAGGAATTGGGATATTTATGATTTCAAAGAATTCAAAGTATGGTTCAACAATTAATAATTAATAATTAATAATTAATAATTAATTATTACCTCTCCTTGAAACTGATAGGATTGACTAAAAGGAAAATTTTTATTTATTATCCCCTATCCAAGGGGAGGCTTTAAACCAAAATTTTTCGGTAAAAGCTCATGCTTACTTCATTTATTAAAAAGCTGTTTGCGTAGCATTCCGCAGGAAGAGCTGACAGCTAATAGCTGAATGCTTACTTTTAACCAATCATCTTCTTTTTAAGAACAGGTAATTATAGCAATCCTAAATTAGGTTGTAAGATTTTATCGTAGGGGTTTGGTCTCCAAATCCCTTAGCATTTTGCTTTGGAGACCAAACCCCTACAGCTTTTTCTCACATCTCATTCCTGATTGTTATAATAATTATTAATTGTTAATTATTAATTATTGAATCCTATAAATCATTAAAATCCTGTGGCTAAAAATCGTGAACCAGTTAAGAATTTAGTTCTTTATCACTTATTAAAATGGTCAGTAGTAGCTCCTATACTTCGTTTTTATTTTCGCAGTAATATTTATGGCATGGAAAATGTTCCACAACAAGGACCTTTAGTAATAGTTAGTAACCACGCTAGCGATCTAGACCCTCCAATTTTATCTGTTTCTGCCAGAAGACCTGTTGCTTATATGGCAAAAAAGGAATTATTTGACGTGCCAATTTTGAAGCAGATAATTACCTTATATGGTGCTTATCCTGTTAACAGGGGATCGGCAGATCGAAGTGCTATTCGTTCCGCTATAAATAGTTTAGCAGAAGGATGGGCAGTAGGTATCTTTATACAGGGAACTAGAACTCTAGATGGTAGAATTTCAGAACCAAAATTAGGTGCTGCTTTAGTTGCTGCCAAGGCCAAAGTACCATTATTACCAGTTTGTATTTGGGGTACTCATGCAGTAAAGCGTCAAGGTTTGATCGCTAATTCTGTACCAATAACTGTCAGAATAGGAGAGCTTATACCTCCTCCTGAATCAACTAAAAAAGAAGATTTAGAATTAATCAGCCACCAATGTGCAGATATAATTAACAAAATGCACGATTTAGGACGTTAACTAAAATTTATAATTCAGAATTCAGAATTTAGAATTTAAAATTCTACTGAGTGATTATTTAATAAATTTAGTTAGAAAGAAAATGCAAGATATAAAATTTATAATTCAGAATTCAGAATTTAGAATTTAAAATTCTATTGAGTCCTGAGTGCTTATTTAATAAATTTAGTTAACAATAAAATGGAAGATATTAATATTAGAGAACGATTAGCTGAAAATTTGGATGTGGCTGAATGGAATTGGTTAGTACCTCATGTTAAACGTGATGTTGTAGTAATTATAGACCAAAAATTGGATTTGCTGGATGTGGGGGAAGCGATCGCTTCTGACAATACATCTTCTGTGCAAAATTGGATGAAGCAAGAACTTATTTATAAACCCTCAGCAGAACAATTATCGATTTGGAATAGTAACGATACTAAAAAGTTTAATGCTTTGATAGTACAGCCTTTTGTTTTAATCCAAGAACCTGTGGAAACTCAAGGGGAGAATTGATGGAAAAAATTGGCTCCTGTATAACCGGTAGTTAACCAAACAATTCCTCTAATTCCATCTCGAATCACTTTTTCGATAGGTTCAGGCGATCGCCCAGAGGGAACTGGTAGGGGTTTAAAGGTAATACCCCTACTACCCAAAATAATTTGGCCAATAACTCTAGCGCGACGCATGTGGTCATCGGAGGTAACTAAATAAACGCTTGTAATACCTTGGGATTTTAATTTATCTACTATTGTCGTGAAATTAGTTACAGTATCTACAGCATCATAGTCTAAATGTAAACGGGTTTGTGATATGCCAGCTTGGGAGAATAACCATTCTGCATATTCTGGGTTAGTACCAGAAGATACCCAAATATCTAGATGAGGATGTTGCTGGGCAAATTCTGCGGCAAATACTTCTCTTTCTATGGCCCCACCAAGTACCAATAAAGCTTGAGGAGGTTCAATACTGCCTGCAAATTGCTGATAACCAAACCAAAAAGTTACCAAAAATCCTACTAAAAACCAGGAAATTCGAGAAATCTTCAATCCTTTATATAATTTTTTACTAGAGACTACCCTCACAACCATATCTTTAAAAATAAAAAACCATCTGCAGTCTTGCAAATGGTAAAGAGTTTCAAGATTAATATTCAGAAAGTATTATCTACCATCCGGAGTAGGAGATAATGATATTATCATAGTATTTAGATTTGATATGTAAACTGAGAACTATATACAAGGTAACTCATACCAATTACCATGCATTAATGCTATATTTCAGCTATGCTTCAACAGCCAAATAGTTACTAAGGTTTTTTGTATGTTTTTAACAATTATTAGGAGGATTACTGTAGTTAAATACAATCTGCTTTGTAGTCAAATACAATCAAACTTTTGACTTTTAACTTTTATTATCAACTGTCATTATAATCAACTACTATCCAAAAGTTTAATGGGTTTGGAGACCAAACCCCTAAAATCAAATATTACAATCTAGTTGAGGATTACTATAGTTAGATAAAATCAAATTTGTAGTCAAATACAATCAAACTTTTAACTTTTAACTTTTAACTTTTAATTTTTATTATCAACTGTCATTATAATCAACTACTATCCACAAAGTTTAATGGGTTTGGAGACCAAACCCCTAAAATCAAATATTACAATCTAGTTGAGGATTACTATAGTTAGATAAAATCAAATTTGTAGTCAAATACAATCAACTACTAGCCAAAAGCTTAATGGGTTTGGAGGCCCAACCCCTAGAATCAAATCTTACAATCTAGTTGAGTATTACTGTAGTTAAATACAATCTGAATTTTGAATTTTGAATTTTGAATTTTAATGAACGGGACTGGCGCGATTCGAACGCGCGACCTAGCGCTTCAGATTTGTGTGAGTTTCCCCACTCTCTGGACTATCCCTTCACCATAGCTTTCATAGCTTTAGGTGGTGGCCTAACGTTTTAGGAGAATTTTAATTGCTCCGTAAAACTCTAGTCTCTGCACCTTCTTTACCGTAATCAGGTAAAGCTTGGCTCAAGATTACCTTATCTGTATAAAAGACTTAGGCTTCCTTGAGTTTGACCACATTCACTCACGGAGTTTCCTCACATGGTGCCCGATATTTCAGGAGGCGCTTGCTCTATCCATCTGAGCCACAGCCCCATGTTAAGCTTGAAGTTAATCAAAAGTCAAAAGTCAAAAGTTAGAAGTTAGAAGTTAAAAGTAATCTATAACTATATCTTAACCTTTGTTTTACCTGCTATAACCTTGAGCTTACAAAAAAAGCATAGGATTAGAAGTCAAGAATGATTTTTATATTTTCACTTATAGTAAAACTCCACTGTAATATTTGGCAGGATTTTAAGATTAACTTAATTACCTATAGCCATTTATCTTAATTGACTTTTGAGTTTTAGGAAATAGATTAATAATTAGGGCTTCCTGAAAAAGCCTTATTAGTAAGAGTAGGAGTCAGGAGACAGGAGACAGGAGACAGGAGGAATGGGGAATGAGCGAGAGGCAGTCGGAAGATTATCCCTTGATTTTTCAGCCAATAGTCAACCTAAAATCCTCACTTTGATGCAGCTCTTTATAAGGAAAACCTTGTACTTTTTAAAGTCTTTAAAAAGCTAAAACCTTTATCTGTAAATGCTTTTAGATTTAATCAGCAAGCCATAATTATCAATTTTAAAAAATATTCCTACAAACTGTTTTAGTGTTGGTAGGATTTATCAAAAGATAAGGGGTTTGGAGACCAAACCCCTACAGAAGTTAGAAAGTATGAATTAATAAGTCACAATCTTTCAGAAAATTGGTATTAATCTAAGGTGCTAAAGCATGCCCCCGGAGCATACTACCAATAGTTTTAGCAGTAATCTTCATTTGAACTAAAGGATTAGCAGGTACAACAGTCTTGTATAAATAACTATCAAAAGTTAATCTCTGTACATCACGGTCAGCACACATTTCTACAAATGCTTCGCGAGTAGCATCAGAACGATAGAAGACTCTCTGCAAAATATCTAATACTTTGTAAGTCATGCCATACTTCTTATCCCAACGCTTCAGATAAAGTTTCAAATCTGCTTCAGTCGGGATAATAGCACCATTATTAGAAGTCTCAACAATAGTTTCAGCACACATCCGAGCAGACTTAGCTGCAAAATAGATACCTTCACCAGAAGACTTAGTAACAGTACCCGCAGCATCTCCAACTAGAGCAACTCTACCACGAACCCGACGAGGGCGAGGATGTTCGGGAATAGGATGAGCTTCTACTTTGATTATCTCGCCACCTGCGATACGTTTAGCTGCACGAGCGCGAATACCTGCTTGTAACTGTTTAATTTTGGCCTGGTTAGGTTTCATTGTACCAGTACCTACAGCAACGTGGTCATATTTGGGGAATACCCAAGCGTAGAAGTCGGGGGACACATCATCGCCTACATACATTTCTGCAAGGTCTTCGTAATAAGACATGAGATGGTCAGGGATACGAATACGTTCTTGGAAGGCGATCGCGTAATTATAATCTCCAGCATCAATGGCTTTTGCTACACGGGAGTTGGCCCCATCTGCTCCAATAACTAAATCCACTTTTAAGGTTTTGGCTGTTCCTTGGACATCTCCTTCTGAATGGTCAGAGTAATGAATAGTGTAGGGGTCTCTATCATTAGTAGGAATATCTAGTTTATAAACTGTGCCGTTAATTAGGTTAGCTCCTAGAGATGCTGCCCTATCTCTGAGGAAGCCATCTAATACTTCCCGACGGCACATACCTATATATTCATCTTCTTTTTCTATATGGATATCTACCTCAATATTGGAGGGAGATATCATTTTCATTTTTCTAACTCGGCGATCGATAATTTCTGGTGGTAGGTCAAATTCACTGACCATGCAGAGGGGAATAGCTCCACCGCAAGGTTTGGCGTTATCTAGTTTACGTTCAAATAAGTAAGTTTCAATACCTGCTTTTACTAAGGTCTCGGCAGCAGAGGAACCTGCTGGACCAGAACCAACAACAGCAACCCTTAAAGTCAAAGGTCTTCTCCTTAATCTTTTTTCTATATACAAGATGGGATGGTATCACGGACTTGGGTCTCGTGGTTGATTCTGTGAGGATATGTGAAGAAAATGCAACAGAGTTTAATATTTTGATACTTAATGCTTGTTGATGGACTTTATATTCGTAAAATTTAAAAATCCAAATTTAAAATCAAGTTTTTTATATATTAAGCAAATAACAATTACAGAACTTACGCATAACCACCTTATTTAGTAGGGGCAAACCGCTGTTTGCCCCTACAGATGGTATATAATTTAATATTTTGCGTAAGTGCTGAATTACTAAAAATTTTCCAGCTATGTTATCTAATCTGATTATTTTATTAACACACTAGAGTAATGAGGGATTTTTCTGCCGAATACTTGGCTTCAAATGCAGGTTCCCACCATTCGCCTTGTTTTTTGACATTACCATTTTTGTCAGTTAAAACATAATTAGTAGGGCGAATAGTTGATGTCGGGCAATAAACTCGAAAATCACCTTTTAAGACATCGCCATCATCATATTTTAAGGTAGCTGTAGCTAAATATAAACCTGGTTCATCTAATTGTATTTGGTCATCGACAACTACATTAGCATCTGCTAAAGCACTAGGTAAATTTAAGTAAAAACAGGTTAAACTGGATAAGGCAAATAAAATTGATTTAGTTGATTTCATAAAGTAAAAGCCTCTTGATAAATAGATTGAAAATTGATTCACAAATATAAATATAGCAATATGATTTAAGTTGTGAGATATTGGAAAGTTTTAGGGAACAGAGGAGAAGAAAAAAACGAATCGAATATAGATAAATATGATAATTTCGATATTTGATTCTTATCAGGAAAAGTCAAATTATCACAACTTACAAAATTTCTTAGATCAACCCGGTTTATTCGTAAGTCAAATCAATTCAAAATTCAAAATTATTAATTCAAAATTATAACCTCTGCGTGAAGTCAGAGGGTTGAAATATTGAAATTAAGTTTGAAGCAAAAATTTTTAACTTTGAATTTTTAATTTGGTAATACTCTGGAGGAATGTGCCAGAAAGTACAAGAATTTTTGTCGTTGCTTAAGATCAAAAAAGAGGTATTCTAGAAGATGAAAGTTAGTTGGAAAAATCAAGCATTAAAAACCATAATTCCTACCCTAGAAAATGGCGATCACTTAACTCGAATTGAGTTTGAGAATCGTTATAGCAAGTCAAATATTAAAAAGGCAGAATTAATTGAGGGAATAGTTTATATGGCATCTCCTTTACGAATTACAAAACATGGCGAACCCCATGCCTCAATTATGGGATGGTTATTACTCTATCGTGCTGCAACACCAGGAGTACAACTTGGAGATAATTCTACTGTTCGTTTGGATGGAGATAATGAACCTCAACCTGATGCTTTGCTCCGAATTGAAAATGATGGGCAGTCAATTATTAGTGAGGATGGGTATGTGGAAGGAGCGCCGGAATTAATTGTTGAAATTGCGGCGAGTAGTGTTTCTTTTGATGTGCATGATAAGCTCAAAGTTTATCGTCGTAATCAAGTTCAAGAGTATTTGGTTTGGCGAGTTGAGGATGGAGAAATTGATTGGTTTCGGTTAAAATCAGGGGAATATATTCAGCTTCAACCTAATTCAGAAGGAAGAATTTGTAGTGAAATTTTTCCGGGGTTATGGTTAGATAAAGCTGCTTTATTAACAGGGGATTTAATGAAAGTTATTGAAGTAGTACAACCGGGGTTATGGTTAGATAAAGCTGCTTTATTAACAGGGGATTTAATGAAAGTTATTGAAGTAGTACAACTGGGATTAGCTACAGTAGAACATCAAAATTTTGTGGATAATTTAGGAAATTTATAACCACTTTAAGTTTGGGTAATACTCTGGAGGAATGTGCCAGAAAGTACAAGAATTTTTCTCGTTGCTTAAAATCAAAAAAGAGGTATTCTAGAAGATGAAAATTAGTTGGAAAAATCAAGCATTAAAAACAATAACTCCCACCCTAGAAAATGGCGATACAGCTAACGCCACGCTCCGCGAACGCTTAACTCGAATTGAATTTGAAAATCGTTATAGCAAGTCAAATATTAAAAAAGCAGAATTAATTGAGGGAATAGTTTATATTGCCTCTCCTTTACGAAGGAGAAAACATGGTAATCCTCATGCACGAATTATGACTTGGTTGGGAATTTATTGGTCAGCAACTCCTGGTATAGAACTTGGAGATAATTCTACTGTTCGTTTAGATGGAGATAATGAACCTCAACCTGATGCTTTGCTCCGAATTGAAAATGATGGGCAGTCAATTATTAGTGAGGATGGGTATGTGGAAGGAGCGCCGGAATTAATTGTTGAAATTGCCGCGAGTAGTGTTTCTTTTGATGTGCATGATAAGCTCAAAGTTTATCGTCGTAATCAAGTTCAAGAGTATTTGGTTTGGCGAGTTGAGGATGGAGAAATTGATTGGTTTCGGTTAAATTCAGGGGAATATATTCAGCTTCAACCTAATTCAGAAGGAAGAATTTGTAGTGAAATTTTTCCGGGGTTATGGTTAGATAAAGCTGCTTTATTAACAGGGGATTTAATGAAAGTTATTGAAGTTGTACAACTGGGGTTAGCTACAGTATAACATCAAATTTTTGTGGATAATTTAGGAAATTCATAACTACTTTGAGTTTGGAAAATACTCGCTTTTATACCTTGAGATAAAATAGGGAATAGGGAACGGGGAAGAGGGAGAAATAATTGATAATTTGAGGGAGAAATAATTGATAATTTCTGGATAATAATTAATTCTATGTTTGATTTTCACGCCTATGTATTAGGACTTACGCAAAGAAACCCGGTTTCTATGAGAAATCATTGTTTTTGACAATAAACATCTACGAGAAACCGGGTTTCTGGGTTCGCATGGCTTTAGTCCTGTGTATTTTAAATTAAATTTTCCAGAAACTAGAAGGATGGAAGCGATCGCTATTTTCTTCTAATAGACATCTCCAGTAATATCATTAAAATTCAATACTGTAGGGGTTTGGTCTCCAAACCAAAACCCTATACTAATTTATAGCGTTGCTGAATAGAATAAAAGTATAATTTTATAGGAGTCAGGAGAAGCTATAATGGTTCTTTTTCTGCACCTTAAATAGGAGAAATAGGTCTGATTTATATATTAGAAATTTGGGAATTTTATACCGTGTTTCAGCAACGCCTAATTTCTTCTATACTATTACTATAAAAGCAAACAATTTAGAGGAAAATGAGTCAACTATTAGAACCATTTCGTGAAGCATATAGAAATATGCAACTTCTGCCACTGCTGGAAGAATCAGAACTAGAAAAGTTTTGGGTTGAATATGGCACTGAAACGATGGAAGAGTTAGAACAACTTGTCGAAGATAGTCCTTATAATAATAGTAAAATAATTTTTGCTGGTCATCGCGGATGTGGCAAGTCTACTCTTTTAGCAAAATTTGGTCGGAAGATGGCAGATAGATATTTTGTGGTGCTTTTTTCTATCTCTGACTCGATAGAAATGTCTGATGTTAATCACATTAATATTTTGTTCGCGATCGCTGTTCGTTTAATGGAGGAAGCTGATAAGCAAAAGATAAATATTAAATCATCTATAAAAGAGGAATTTTATAAATGGTTTGCCAAGCATACTCGAACCGAAATTAAACAATTTAAGGCTGAAACTTCGGCAGGTTTTGACTTATTTGAAATTATTGCCGGGAAGTTGAAAGCTGATGCTAATCTTAGAGACGAAATTAAACAAGAATTTGGCAAAAAAATATCTGATTTAATAAATAGAATTAATGAAATTGCTGCTGTAGTTCAGAATGCTTCGAGAAAAGATGTTTTAGTCGTTATTGATGATTTGGATAAAATCGACTTGGGTGTAGCGCGACAGGTCTATGAAGAAAATGTCAAAGCATTATTTCAACCTAATTTTACAATTATTTTTACTGTTCCTATTTCAGCTTTACGGGAAGTACGAATGGCAGGAACTTTGGTAGCAGAAACTAACGATCAAATTCTGACATTGCCAGTTTCTAAATTATTTAAACAGGGAGAAAGTCGCATACCTAATTCTGTGCCAATACCAGAACCTACGGCGATATTAACTGATGTAATGTATAAACGAATTTCTCAAGATTTAATTGAGCCGGAAATTGTCAAGAAAATTGTTATTTATAGTGGCGGAGTTTTGCGGGAGTTAGTCAGAATAACTAATCAATGTTGTCGGATTTGTTTACGGTTAATTCGGCGTCAACCTGATGATTTAGAGATAAAAATTAATGCTGAAGTTTTACAAGAAGCTATAACTAATATTAGGATTGATTTTGACACTAGAATTGGAAGTGCAGACTATGCAGTTTTAAAAGAAACTTATCAGAATTTTCAACCAAATGACTCTAAAGAACAACGATTTTTAGATTTATTGCATGCATTATATGTCTTAGAATATCGCAATAGTGATGGTTGGTATGATATTCACCCTATTGTTACAGAACTTTTGCAAAGGAAGGGAATTATAATGGATAATGGATAATTGATAATTGATAATGGATAATTGATAATTGATAATTGATAATGGATAATTGATAATGGCTTTGTTGTATGAAAGCATATAGCTACCGGACTTGCTCTGCTTACCGAAAAATTGTGGTTTAAAGCCTCCCCTTGGATAGGGGATAATAAATAAAAATTTTCATGATTAGACAATCCTATCAGTTTCAAGGAGAGGTAATTATTAATTATTCATTGTTAATTATTAATTGTTGAAGTACTTCATACTTCTACAACTATTGTCCAATAAATAAATCTAAGGTTTGTTTGATAAAAAAAAGCTGAAACTTATACCTGTAAAGGCTTTGAGCGATTCAACTATTGGCCAATAGAATAATAGAAGGAGGGTGATATAGTTGCCACTAGGTTTACTTTTCATGTCGGATCTGACAACCGAAAAGCGGAACGGATTTTCTATGGCTATTACAACAAAGCCATGTTGGATGAAAGCATATAGCTACCTGACTTGCTCTGCTTATGTACTTTATACTTCTACAACTATTGTCCAATAAATAAATCAAACATCAAAAATTAATAAAAAAAAGGCTGAAACTTATACTTGTAAAGGCTTTGAGCGATTTAACTATTGGCCAACAAATGAATAAAGCATCAATCTATAGAAGGAGGGTGATATAGCTGCCACTAGGTTTACTTTTCATGTCGGGGAGAACCGAAAAGCGGAACGGATTTTCTATGGCTACTTTCATGCAACATGGCTTTGTTGCTAGACAAGCATATAGCTACCGGACAAGCTTAAGATCCATGTACTTTATACTTCTACAACTATTGTCCAATAAATAAATCAAACATCAAAAATTAATAAAAAAAAGGCTGAAACTTATACCTGCAAAGGCTTTGAGCGATTTAACTATTGGCCAACAAATGAATAAAGCATCAATCTATAGAAGGAGGGTGATATAGCTGCCACTAGGTTTACTTTTCATGTCGGGGACAACCGAAAAGCGGAACGGATTTTCTATGGCTATTACAACAAAGCCATTGATAATTGATGACTAATACCAATTTGTTAAAGCAAATGTAGGCCCTTGTAGAACAATAGTGAAACCCAACATACGCCTTATTGTTGTTGAGTCCTTATTCTCGTTGGGTTTATCCTGTTAAGCTCCGCTTTTCATGTCGCTCCGCGTTAACGTTTGCGATAGCATTCCGTAAGGAAAGTTGTGCGTTAGCTAAACGAGACCTCAACCCAACCTACGCCTGAAAAAGCTGATATAGCACTACGCATTAAGGTTAGGACATTTATAAATCCTGTTTGCGCAGCATGACCTAGGAAAACCCTTTGACAATTTGCTATTCCCTATTCCCTATTCCCTAGCGCTACGCGCTATAACTGATATGACAAAATTGCTAGAAAATCCGGAAAATCAAAAGAATTATGACGATCTAATTGTTTCGATTGAGGCGAGTTTTAATTCGTTAAATATTCTCGTTGCTGTTTGTGATGATAGTGAATATCGAGAGGAAATAATTCAAATGTATGAACAAGAATTATCGCCTTATATTCCTTGCTATCGAGTGCAGATACCAAAGGGAGAACCGAGTCTGAGGGCAGCGATCGCTTCGGTGGTGGAAACTGATGAATATTTGCAGGCAGGAAAACAAGCTGTGATTACTGTGACGGGTGTTGATGGGTTGCGTTTTTTGAGTTTTGATGGGGAAAGAACGGAACAGGATAAGTTTTTGGGTTATTTACAGTGGACGCGGGAAGCTTTGCGACATTTTCCCTTTTCTATTGTGTTGTGGATGACGTTTCAGATGCAACGCAGTGTGGGGAAAAAAGCGCCTGATTTTTGGGCGTGGTGCAAGGGTGTGTTTCGGTTTGTTTCTTTTCAGAAAATGGCTCTTCCTAAGCAGGATGTTGATTTTTTGAATCATGTTGATTTTTTGAATCCGACTTTGGGTGAAAAGTGGAATGAGGTAGATGATGACGATCCTCATTTTTTGCCAGTGGCAGATTTGCAGGAGTTGATTGCGGATATTGAACGGGAAAAGCAGGTGAAGAATGCTAGTTTGGTGACTTTGTATAGAAGTTTGGGAAATATTTTTGATCGACGAGTGGAACGTGGGGAATGTGAAAATTATCAGCAGGAGACAGAGTTAGCGATCAAATATTTTCAGAAGGCAATAGCTTTGCAGCAAGAGTTGGGTTCGAAGGGAGGTTATATACTAACAAAAGCAGGACGCGAGAAAGTTCAAAAAATTTATCTAGTAGAGCAAAGCCTTAATAAAATTAGCAAAAAAGCTGATTTACATCGGACTACAGTGGGAAAAATATTTCTTGGAAATGGAGGAGTTAGCTCAAAAAGTATCAAAATATTTTCTGACTATGTTACTACTAATTATCCATTCTCTTTTGAAGAATATTTTGACTATGAAAAATGTGAAAATCAATCCAGAAAAATCAAAAAATCTAATCCTGCACAAGATACTAAGTCACCAAATTATATCCAACGCCTATTAATCGAGCAAAAAATTTATAAAAGTCTGTTATCAACCAATTACATAATCAGGATAAAAGCACCTAAAAAGATGGGAAAAACTATCTTGATAAATCGAGCATTAGAGCAATTCAAAGCCAAGGAAAATTCCCAGATTGTATCTATTAGTTTTCAGGAAGCTGACAATAGCGATTTATCCCAATTGAATAAATTGTTGCGTTGGCTATGTGCCAATGTTAGTAGTCAATTAGAACTACCTGTTAAATTAGATGACTGGGATAATGTAACTAAAGAATTCGGCAGTAAAGTGACCTGTAATAACTACTTTGAAAAGTATTTATTGCCAGAATTAAAATGCCCTATGGTTTTATTTTTAGATAATTTAGAATTGCTTCGTATCAACGAAATCGATCAAGATTTCTTGGGAATGCTCCGCTCTTGGAGTGATAAAGCTAGTAGAAATCATCTCTGGCAAAGATTACGATTAGTTATTTCTTATACTCCGAATATTGAGATGAAAATCAATCCTAATCAATCCCCATTTAATATCGGTACGACTATTGAAGTGCCAGAATTTACCTCCAAACAAGTACAACAATTGGCTGAAAATTATCAACTTAACTTAGATAACTATCAAGTAGAGGAACTAATGAAAATGGTGGCAGGTCATCCTTATTTAGTAGATTTGACTTTTCATAGTCTTAAAACTTGTAATGCCATGACATTAGAGAAAATCTTAGAAACTGCTCCTACAAAAGATGGTATTTATCATAGTCCTTATTTACAAGAATATTTAGCCACTTTAAAACAGCATTCAGATATAGCTCAATATTTTCTCAAAATAATTAACGCCGAAGATATAAGAAATATCGAAACTAATGCTATTAAAACACTTATGAATTTAGGATTAATCAAAGATATAGATGGCAAAATATTAGTTAGCTGCAAACTTTATCGTTTATATTTTGAAAATTATTTAAGAGATGTCAAATGAATTTAATGTCTGAATCAAATTTAATTAAAAAGTAGGAGAAAATATTACTTGACATGAGATAATAACTGATAATTTATCAATGTTAAAAAGTCTGATTATTTAATTTCAACCATTCTTGATAACGCTGTTCATTACCACCAAAATATTCAACAGAAACTTGAGGTTATCGCTCATAAACCAAAGATTTATACTCCTCCAAAGTCATTGGTTTTTTCTCACAATACAGCGCTTTTCATATTGATGAACCACAATGAAGAAGGAGTCAGGAGACAGGAGACAGGAGACAGGAGAAAAGAGGGAGGAGTCAGGAGGGAAGAGGAGCAAGTTTTTTGATCACGCTCTTATCCGGACATAATATTACTTAATTATTAGCAGTTTACAGCGCCTTTCATATTGATGACTTCACGTCACAACCAGAATCTTGTAGGGACGTTCCATGGAAAGTCCCTACTGTGGTTTACCCAAATCAAAACTGCTGTAATATCAAGTAACATTAATTAACCGCAATGTAGAGACCTTTCGCTGCGCGACATGAAACGCATTTTTGTTATGCAAGGTCTCTACGAGGTTTGGGAAAGATTGTTTATTACAGTTATTTAATGAGACATGATATAAGCAACAATAATCTCACGAAATAGAGGCATATTTTGTAAGTCTGGTTCATATTTGATATCATGTCCGCTTGTATCGGAGAGTGTAAACCCAAAGGTGAGTATCTACAGGAAATTTAAGTTTTTTTTCTTGCTCTTAAGTATTCTTCTCTGTTCCCTGTTCCCAGTTAAGTGTTCCCTACCTTTGCTATACAATACCGATGCTACCGGACATGATATGATATAATCAGGACTGACCCACGCTATATCTAGTAGGGGCGATTTCCTGCGGAATGCGGAGCAAACGCGAATCGCCCCTACAGATAGGGTATTATTTAATAATTTGCTTCAATAATTAATAATTAACAATTAATAATTAATATAGCAATTCCCAAGAAGCGTGAGGTACAAAATTCCTTGGTTTTAGGGAACAGGGAACAGGGAATAGGGAACAGGGAATAGGGAATAGGGAATAGGAAACAGGGAATAGGAAATAGGAACAAATAAAGATAGGTGTACCTCACGATTGCTGAGAAACGCTATAATTACCTCTTCTTTTTAAGAAGAGGATTAGTTAAAAGGAATTTTTTTTATTTTTTTCTCCTTGAAAGGAGAGACTTTAAACCTGATTTTTTCGGTAATATCATGTCCGGATAATTAGTGTTCAAAAAATTCTCCTCCTTATAGCTTAAAATTCCCTCCTCTTCTCTCCTGACTCCTCCATTTTTATTTATAACTGTTCAACCGGACATGATATAAGTCCTGGGTGGTCGTGCTGAGGAATGGTAGAGAGAGTGTGGGAGGTGTGGGAGATGTGGGAGGTGTGGGAAGTGTGGGAAGTTGGTTCGTGTGGGAAGAAATTACAAAACTTATGTATCTTCGCCATTCCTCAGCAGGACTACCAAGTCCTGAAAAAAACTTTATCCTCTTTTGTCAAGTCCAACAGTAAGTTTTATTGAATTTATAAAGGTAAATAATTTTCAAATCAATTAATTGTGCGATGTGATCGGAATAGCTCTAACAACCATCATTCCCCAAATAACTCCTAAATGAAATTTAGTTGCACCATCTAGTTTAAACTTGGCAGATACTAATAACTGATTTAACTCAGCTTGAGTATAACATCGTTGATGAGCAGGATCGAAAATTTGTAATAACCAATCACAAATTCTACAGACAAAATAATCTTTGTTCCAATCAAGAATTATCACTTTGCCATTAGGTTTGACTACCCGTTTCATTTCTGCTAATGCTAATTGAGGTTTGTCAAAAAAATGAAAAGAATTAGCACAAACAACTACATCAAAATAATGACTTTCAAACGGTAGTGAATGAACTGAAGCTTGTTGAAATTCGACACGAGAAAAAGCATCATGTTTTTTTCTAGCTAAATCTAACATTTTTTCAGATATATCAATTCCTATAATTTTTTGTGTCGGATTTTTTTCGAGCAATAGTCTTTCAAATTCACCTGTTCCACAAGCAACATCTAAAATTATTGCTTGTGGTTGAATTTTCTCCCAATTGTAGAGAAAAGTAAGAGTATTAATGATGTAATTACGCCAGCGTACATCATAAATATTAGCAATTTGATCGTATTGTCTTTGAATTTTAATTTCGTTCATTTCAATTAGAGCGCTAGGGAATAGGGAATAGGGAACAGGGAACAGGGAACAGGGAATAAAAAGACAAAAATATAACTGTACCTCACGACCTTGGGAAAGGCTATATTAATCCCCAAAAGTAATGATATACTTAAGGTAACACTTTATATATAAATCAGGAATAAGATGTGAGAATTGAGATGTTATTTAAAATTCTAAAATATAGCTATTATCTTATGATAATAGATACATTTTTTTCTTTTTCCCTACTCCCTATTTCCTACAAAAAAATCACAAAATATACTTGACAAAACATTGATATTAAAAGTAAAATTTCGGAAAAATTAATTCATCATTCAACCAATCAAACAGTATGATTTCTCTGAATAATCTGGGAGTAACTTTCCCAGATGGTAAAGTAGCTTTACACAACATTTCTGTTGAATTTATTCAAGGGGAATTCACGGTAATTTTAGGTTCTTCTGGGGCTGGAAAATCTACACTTTTACGCTGTATAAACTTTCTTATTTATCCTACCAGTGGTCAAGTTATTGCTGAAGGTAATAGTAATTTATATCACCCCAAAATATTACAAAAACATCGTCAAAGAACAGCAATGATTTTTCAGCAACATCAATTAATTCCCCGACAAACTGCTCTGAAAAATGTTCTTATAGGTCGTTTAGCTTATCATTCTACTTTCAGAAGTTTATTTCCTCTTCCTAAAAAAGATCAATATATTGCCTTAAATTGTTTAGAAAGAGTAGGTTTATTAGATAAGGCTTTAACACCTGTTAAAACATTAAGTGGGGGACAACAACAACGAGTAGGAATTGCTCGTGCTTTAGCCCAACAACCTAAATTTCTCTTAGCTGATGAACCCATCGCTAGTTTAGATCCTACCAGTTCTCATCAAGTATTATCCAATTTACGCAAGATTTGTCAAGAAGATGGAATAGGAGCTTTAGTTAGTTTACACCAAGTTGATTTAGCTTTAGAATATGCTGATCGTATTATTGGATTAGGTAAAGGAACAATTCTGTTTGATGGTAGTCCTTCAGAAATAAAAAACTACCAACTTGAAGAAATCTATCAAAGGGAACAAGGAACAGGGAATAGGGAATAGAACAGAAGAAAAACAATTGTACCTCATAATTTGGGAATTGCTATATATCAAACTATACCTTTCAGTAAAACTGCATAAATGTTGTGTATAAAATATTTATAAAAAAAAGATATTGACTTTTTATCAACAGTATTTATAATTAATTCATTGATTGTTTAGGAAAAAAAGATTATGTTAAGTTTAATCCTCAAAAAAAATTTTGTGGTAGTGCTTTTTTTGGCTTGTTTAAGTTTAGTTAGTTGTAGTAATTCTAATACTCAAACATCAAATACAGGAAATCAATCCACACAAGTGGATACAAAAGCTAACCCTCAGAAACTAATAGTTGCTTTATTACCAGATGAATCTGCAGCTACTGTCATTCAAAATAATAAAGGACTTGAAACCTATTTAGAAAATAAACTAAATAAAGATATTGAATTATTTGTCAGTACCGATTATTCTTCTATGATTGAAGTAGCTAGTAAAGGGCGTTTAGATTTAGCCTATTTTGGACCTTTATCTTACGTTTTAGCAAAAACTAAAAGTAATATTGAACCTTTTGCTGCTTTAAAAAAAGATGGAAAAACCACTTATCAAGCTTTAGTTATTGGTAATGCAGAATCAGGAATTGATTCATATGAAAAAATAAAAGGAAAAGTCATGGTTTATGGCGATCAAGCTTCTACTTCTAGTCATTTAATTCCCAAGTCAATGTTAATGGAAAAAGGATTAAAACCAGGGGAAAATTATGAAGAAGTTTTTGCAGGTGCCCATGATGCTGTTGCTGTTGCTGTTGCTAATGGAAATGCACAAGCGGGAGGGTTGAGTAAACCCATTTTTACTGCCTTAATTGAGAAGGGAACAATTGATAAAAATAAGGTAATTATTATTGCCGAATCTAAACCTTTCCCCCAATATCCTTGGACAATGCGTTCTGATTTAGCACCTGAACTTAAAACACAAATTCAACAGGCATTTTTAGAATTAGAAGATGAGGCGATACTAAAACCATTTAAAGCTGATGGATTTCAATCAGTTACAGATGAAGATTATGATGTGGTGAGAGACTTAGGAAAAGTTCTCGATCTGGATTTTGCTGAATTAAGCAAATAATAGACTAAGCTCAAAAAATTCGTCAAATCAATTCAAAATTCAAAATTATTAATTCTTGCATTATAACCTCTGCCTAAAAGGGAGAGGTTATTATCAATTATCCATTAATTAGGAACGTCGCTATATCCAATCGTCAAATCAATTCAAAATTCAAAATTATTAATTCTTGCATTATAACCTCTGCCTAAAAGGGAGAGGTAATTATCAATTATCCATTAATTAGGAACTTCGCCATATCCAATCGATCAAGAAAAAAGAATATTCCCTATTTAAAGCCTCCCTATTCCACGAGGTACTGATAACTAATAACTGATAACTGAAATGAAATTTACTTCCAATAAATTTGATAGTTTACTCCGTCAACAACAAAGAAGTTGGTATATTTCTTTGACTAAAACATTGACCTTATTAGGCATTATTTTAGTCAGCTTTGGGAGTGTGGGATTATTAGATGGACAAAGAATATCTGAGGGGATTCCTGACTTAATTGAAATGATTGGAGAAATGTTTCCGCCAGATTTTAGTCGCGCTAGAGACTGGATTAAACCTTTAATTGATACTATTGCTATGAGTATTGCTGGTACAGGTATGGCTATGATTCTTTCTCTTCCCCTTTCTTTAGGAGCTGCTCGTAATACTACACCTCATCCTATTGTTTATTTTCTATCAAGAATGATTCTAAATATAGCTAGGGCAATTCCTGAATTAATTCTAGGAATTCTGTTTGTAGCAGCAGTTGGATTTGGTACACTTCCTGGGGTATTAGCATTAGGATTTCATTCAATTGGGATGGTGGGAAAATTCTTTGCTGAGGCTATAGAACATACGGATAATGCTCCTATTGAAGCTGCAAAATCTGCGGGTGCTAATCATT
The DNA here is from genome assembly GCF_010672085.1 of Okeania sp. SIO3I5. Lineage (GTDB taxonomy): Bacteria > Cyanobacteriota > Cyanobacteriia > Cyanobacteriales > Microcoleaceae > Trichodesmium. The sequence goes on along the minus strand of NZ_JAAHHT010000008.1, from coordinate 874 downwards.
TACAAATTATTTTTCATAGCATTTTTCCTCAGATTTTTCCTCAAATTGCTGACGTGACTTTTTATCGTTGGGAATACAATTTTCGAGCCTCGATGGTGTTAGGTGCTGTGGGAGCTGGTGGCATTGGATTTGAAATTATTGGAGCTTTACGTTTACTCAAATATGAGGAAGTTTCCGCACTGTTATTAGTTGTGTTAATGATGGTTACTGTGGTTGATAGTTTAAGTAATTATTTACGTCAAAAATTTATTTAGTTCTTATAGCATTCAGCTATCAGCTATCAGCTATCAGCTATTGTTTTTCATGGGCGATAAAAGCTTTTCAATTATTTCTCCCTATTCCCTATTCCCAGTTAAGTTTTCCCAGTTAAGTGTTCCCTTACAAATTATTTGTCATCGACTTAATTTGTAAGCTTTCAACTAAAAAAATATCAGCACTTGTACCAATTTGAAAAAATAATTTTACAAACAGTTTCAAACTTTAGATGTGAAAGAATTTCCTGAAATTACTGTAGAATATTTCATGTTGCGCAGCGAAAATTTTTAAGCCGATAAAATCTTAATGCATGACTTTTGAATTCCCTAGCATATTTCATGTCGCGCAGCGAAAATTTTTAAGCCGATAAAATCTTAATGCATGACTTTTGAATTTTGACTTTTGAATTCCCTAGCATATTTCATGTTGGGCAGCGAAAAGTTTTAAGCCGATAAAATCTCACTTTTTTAAACTTTAGATGTGAAAGAATTTCCTGAAATTACTGTAGAATATTTCATGTTACGCAGCGAAAAGTTTTAAGCCGATAAAATCTTACTTTTTCAAACTTTAGATGTGAAAGAATTTCCTGAAATTACTGTAGAATATTTCATGTTGGGCA
>NZ_JAAHHT010000079.1 GCF_010672085.1 Okeania sp. SIO3I5 | reverse complement strand
ATTTTTTCTAGAAGCGATCGCTTCGTCAAGGATCTAATGGCATTCAAAATATCGGAGTTGGAGCGATCGCTACTTTCCCGCAAGCAAGAGATAGAAACTGGTTCTTTAAACAGAGGAAGATATTCAGCAGATGGGAGAAATATTGAGGAAAAAGTTGGAAAGTAATCAAGTTGATAAATTTTGCTCTAACAAATATTCTTGAAAAATTTGTTTAACGGTGAATAGGGTTGAATTTTGCCTTTCGATTTTTTCTAGAAGCGATCGCTTCGTCAAGGATCTAATGGCATTCAAAATATCGGAGTTGGAGCGATCGCTACTTTCCCGCAACCAAGAGATAGAAACTGGTTCTTTTTGAGAGCTAATTTGTAATAAAATCTGCTTTTCTAAGTCGGTTATCCGAGTTAAATGTTGTTTTAAAATAACGATTAATTCGTCTCCTAAAAATAGAGGTTTGTATTGTAAATATTCTCCTACTCTACCTCCAAATAAATCTTGAATTCCTGTTGCTGCAATTTTTAACCAGTGGGGGTTGCCTCCATAAATATTGATTAATTCCGACCATTTTTCTTGATCTAATAAACCTTCTTTTTCTAAGATTTTATTGGCGGTTTTTCCTAAACTTTCTAGTTCCAAGCAGGAAATGGGGGCATTTTTATTTTTTAAATCGACTATTTCTAAGGGTAATTCCCAACTGTTGAAAATTAGACAGCTTTGATGGGATAGTTCAGCGATGGTTTGAAAAAGGTTTCTATAATTTTCGTATCCCGGTTGATAATGACCGACTAATTTATTTTTTTCTAGCACTTTATGCAGGTCATCTAATATTATTAAACAGCGATTATTTCGCAAATATTCTATTAGTAAAGATAGTTGCTCTTCTTCTTTTTGATTTTTGCGGTTTTGGGGAATATTAGAAAAAAATTGAGTTAAAGATTTGAGAGTAGTTTCTGGGGTTGGGGAACCGCGAAGACTCCGCCAGATTATATAGTCAAATTTATCTTCTATTTCTGATAGTAACTGAAGGGCGATCGCTGTTTTTCCCATACCGCTAATTCCGGAAATTGTTATTAGACGAGTCCGTTTTTCCAGGAGTAAGTTTTTTAGGGTATCGAGTTCGTGGGAGCGATCGCAACAATATTCTAGGTCTGGTGCTTCGGAGCGATCTATATGGGGTTTGCTTTTGTTTGGGGAAGGGGAGCGATCGCTCTGTTGCTGCTTGGGAAATTCTAGCGGATGTGAGGCGTTTCCGCAGACACTGACATTACCGATGTGTCCGATATGTCTACTGAAGACTGAGAGATTCGAGACTTGCCATCTGTGGAACATTGAGCGCAAATTTGATTTATTTATTTGTTCTCCATCGCCTAAACTTTGTGAGAGTGTTTTCCACAATTGAGAAGCCACCTTTTTAACATGAACCTCGGTACAATGGTAGGAATTGGCAATATCGGAGTATTTTTCACGTTCCCAGGTGCCTCGTAAAATGGCTTTTTGGAGGTCGTCCAAGGGTTTTCCAGTGTGGGCCAATACCTGCTGATCTGCCCATGCTAATAATTCTTGGAAGTCCATGAAAATTGAGTGGGTATTGTGGATTTGGTGGATAAGGTTACTTTATCCTACTTTTTGCTACTTGGTCAAGACTGTAGTAGCTCGTCTAGACTAAAATTGTGGGTACAACCTAACCCCCCAACCCCCTTCCCTAAGAGGGAAGAGGGAGTTTCTCCCCTCTCCTTGCAGGAGAGGGGTTGGGGGAGAGGTCTTCATTGACTCAAATTTACCCACATTTTAAAGCTAGACGCGTTAGTAGCAATTCTTAAATATAGCAATCTAAATGATTTGTGAAAAAAAACTGTAGGGGTTTAGTCCCCAAACCCAAGCAAAAAAGGGATTTGGAGACCAAACTCCTACGATAAAATGTTAAAACCTATTTAGGATTGCTATAGTTCTGGTAAAGTATTGTCGGTAAAAAAATATTAAAAAACTAATATGAATACATTTCAATTGCGTCAAAAAATCGAAAGTCAGCTCGATAGACTATCGCCAGAAAGACTTGCCCTGGTTAGTGACTTTCTCGACTCTATCCAATCAGTAGAAAAGAGTGATTTATCTTCTTTAACTGAAGAACAAAAATCTCGATTAGAATGGCAAAAATTTATTGATGAAACTTATGGTTCTTTAGCTGATGAAAATTTAGAAAGACCACCCCAATTACTAGAAAATACTGATTCATCTTCTTTGCACAAACAGCCACCTATAAAGAGGGGAAAAACTGCTAAAGACTTACTAAAATTCGCCGGTACCTGGCAGGGTGACGACCTGGAAAGTTGCCTTGATTTTGTCCGTGAAACGCGCTCGAAAACTCAGTTTTAATTCTTCATGTCTTATTTGTTGGATACAAACCACTGTAGCTATATTATTAATGGCAATTCTCAAGTAATTGATGCTTTAAATACTCACGCAAATGACAGTATTAGTATTAGCATCATCACTTATGCGGAACTGTTTTATATGAGTGAAAATTCAGAAAAAGTCCTGGAAAACCGCAGGGCAGTAGAAGCTTTTTTGACCAGTGTAAATCTCTATTTTATAGACGAAGAAACTGCCATAATTTATAGCCAACTCAAAGCATTAATTTTCGCTCACTTTGCTCCAAAAGATAAAAATAAACGTCGTCGCACGAATATAAGCAATTTAGGATTTAGCGACCATGACCTTTGGATAGTTGCCACAGTTATTCAACATGGATTAACTTTAGTTTCTGCCGACAATGATTTTAAACGAATTAGGGAAGTTCAGCCTTTTTCTTGGGAATCATGGAGCTAAAACACTATTTTTTGTTATTGGTTAAATAATTTTAGCGACCGTATTGCAGACAAAAAAACTAACATAACAGGGGAAGCGATCGCTTCTAATTAGGGCTTGCTGAAAAAGTCTTTTTTAAGGAGTAGGGAAGTAGGGGAGTAGGAGAGTAATTTTTTGGCCCAACAATGCGCCAAAAATGCTAAATTTTTGAGCATGAAGAGCTGAAAACCAGGTACTTTTTCAAGACCTAAAAAGGCGCTAAATCTTTATCTGTCAATACTTTTATATTTATTCAGCAAACCCTAATTAAAAGTCAAAATTCCTCTAAAAGCAGGTTTATTTTGCAGATTAAAAACTCCGATAAACCTGGTTTTTCTTATTTGTTAAATAATATTAACAACGTCGATCTCTTTTGCCCAAAAAGAGCTATATGCTATTTCGTTTTTTTATGGCTCTATAAATTGACGAGAAGCATGACGAACGTGTAAAATATAAACAATTGATTCTGAAATTGTAAAAAGTATGCGATACATTCCACGTCCTTTTCCATATAATACTTGACGGATTTCTTCAGGGAAAACGTCATTTTCTGGTGCGAGAGAAAACCGTTTTGGGCTTTTGTTTAAAGATTCAATTGCATCCATAAGACCTTCAAACCACTGTTGGGCACTTTCTGGGGAAAACCTATCCATTATCCACACATAAACTTCCTCCGCTTCTGCTAAAGCTACATCGGTAATTTCAACTCGATATTTCATGTTTTTGTTTGAGTTTGGTTAGTGCTTCCTTTGCTGGAAAAGTGCGTCCTTCTCGTACAGATTTTAAACCTGCTTGAATACCCTCGATCGCTTGTATACGATCGACTAACTCCAGTAATTTTTGGTATGATTCGGCATCCTGGACTACTACTTCTGCTTTACCATTAACCGTGAGAACTAGGGGATGTCCGCTTTCCTTGATTCGCTCTAAGTAAGCAGCGGTATTGCGCTTAAAGTTAGTGAGGGAGTCGATGTCTTTGGTTATGTCTAGCATCTTGTTACCTCAATAGTGGAAATTTGACATTATATTAGCATTTTTTTTAATGCTTGACAAGTTTCCTAACGGGTTTATTTTGCACATTAAAAATTCGGGTAAATCTGGTTTTTCCTATTTGTTAAATAAACAAAACTTACGCAAAGAAACCGGGTTTTTAGGATAAATCGTTGTTTTTCACCATAAATATTGAGGGAAAAAACCGGGTTTCTGGGTTCGTCTGCGTAAGTACTGATAAACTGAAATGACCGTTTCCTAAAATATAACTTTTTCCTACTTAGTAGAGTGAAATTCAATACAATAAACTACCTACTAAATCCAACTTTTTTCTACTGACAATATCAAGTTTGACAAATACAATAATTAACTAAAAAACCGCGTAACAAATATTCTATTTCTGCGCGAATTACTGTTTCTATGTAGCAGGCAAAAATTAATTATACATTGAAGAGATAAGACGTCTGTTCTACAGGTAATTAGATGTTGTAGGGGCGAATGGCCATTCGCCCCTACAGGAGATTGAGAAAGATTTGGCAATAATTGAAGATGGAATATTTTTTATACCAAATCAAGTAGATTTAGTATGTCTGCAAGGTCTAAATATTTTTGTATACCTTTTTAACAAATTGCTAACAAAATAAATAGGGGAAACTATGCTGAATTTCTCGAATGATTGTGCGGTCGGTGGCGCTTCCTGCGTAACTGCACCAGTTCAAACTTTAGTGGCGATCGACTCCCGGGTTGAAGATGCTCAAATGTTACTTACAGGAGTCAAACCGGGAGTTAAAGCTGTAATTATAGATAGCGGGGAGGATGCTATTCCTCAGATTACTCTTGCTTTATCGAAATATTCTGCCCGTAATTTACAAGTTGTTTGTCACGGTGAACCGGGTATTTTGTATTTAGGTAAAACTGCTATTACTGTTGCTAGTTTGGAAGGATATTCCCATTTATTAGCGGAGTGGGGTGTGGGAGATATTCTTTTATATGCTTGTCAAGTGGCAGGTTTCTCTGGGAACATGGTTAATGGTTTATTGACTCGACTGCATCAGTTGACGGGAGCAAATATTGCTGCATCAACCCATCGGGTAGGAAGCAAAAAATTACATGGGAGTTGGGAGTTAGATGCGGCGATCGGTGAGGTTAATTCTGAGTTGGCTTTTTTACCGGAAGTAGTGGAGAGTTATCCGGGGGTATTGGTGACGTTTAGTCAAGCTACCACTTATCCTACAGGTGGAATTGGAGCTATCTTCACAAATACAGGCGATGTAAATGATGATGGCATTCCTGATATCGTGACTGGTAATACTGACTCAGATAATGTCTCCATATTTATAGGTGAAGGCGATGGAACTTTTGAAACTCCTACTCTCATTCCAGCAGGAGATGGAGCTAACCGTGTTAATCTTGGTGACTTCAATGAAGATGGCTTTAACGATCTTGTTGTTGGCAACTTTAACGGAGATAGTGTATCAGTATTTTTAGGTAATGACAACGGCAGTTTTCTAGTTCCTCAAACCTTTACAGGAATAGACGCTCCTACTTCACTTCCAGTAGCAGACTTTAATCAAGATGGAAATCTGGACATATTAGCCACAACCCAGTCTCAAGGAAACACCATCATTACGCTACTAGGAGATGGTAATGGTGGCTTTAGTCAAGTAACAACTCAAGCAACAGGTGCTATTCTTGTAGCTACAGGAGATTTTAATCGGGATTCAATCCTAGATGTTGCCACTACTCAATTTATTAATAGTGATTTTACTTCCTTTGTTTCGATCTATTTAGGCAACGGTACTGGTGGGTTTTCCCTTCCAACACAATTTAATACAGGTGAAAATGCGATAGATGTAGAAGTAGGTGATTTTAATAATGATCGTCGGATAGACTTAGTTACCGCTAACCGTGACTCAGACAATATTTCTATTTTACTAGGTAATGGAAATGGCACTTTTGACAGCCCTACCTTACTTGATGCAGGTGATGGACCTGAGGGGTTGGGTGTAGCCGACCTTAACAAAGATGGTTTTGATGATATTGTGGTATCTAACGAGAACTCAAATAATCTTCTAGTCTTCTTGGGTAGAGGAAATTCTCAATTTGCTTTCCCTATCGATATTCCCACAGGAGGTAACCTCCCCGAAGACGTAAGTTTAGCTGACCTTGATGGCGACAATGACTTGGATATTGTCGTGCCGAACAGAGACTCTGGCAATATCTCCGTCATCCTATAATACATCCCTCATCGGCAATAACAGAAACAACACCCTGAACGGCAATAACACAGCCAACTTCATCAACGGTCTCGGTGGCAGAGATACTTTGAGAGGCAGAGGTGGCAACGATACCATCTTAGGAGGAGGCGGAAACGATCGCCTAGATGGCAACAACGGCAACGACACCCTAACTGGAGAAGCAGGAAACGATCGCCTCACTGGAGGTAATGGCAACGACACCCTCACTGGAGGTAATGGCAACGACAACCTCAACGGTGGTGCAGGACGCGACAGACTCACTGGAGGTAATGGCAACGACACCCTTACTGGAGGCAATGGCAACGACAACCTCAACGGTGGTGGAGGACGCGACAGACTCAACGGTGGCAGTGGCAACGACACCCTAACTGGCAGCAACGGCAATGATACTCTCAATGGAGGTGGAGGACGCGACAGACTTAACGGTGGCAGAAACAACGACATCCTCACAGGAGGTAACGGCAATGACACCCTCAACGGAGGCGGTGGAAACGACCAACTAACCGGAGGTAGTGGCAACGATCTACTCAATGGTGGAGGCGGTGCCGACAGGTTTATCTATAATAGTGGCAGAGCATTTACCAGAAACACCATTGGTCAAGATAGAATAGCTAACTTTGTTGTAGGTACCGATACAATAGTCTTAGATAAAACCACATTCCGAAGCTTAAACAGCAGAGCAGGAAATGGCTTCAGTAACGACAGCGAATTTGCCGTAGTCGCCAACAACTCCGCAGCATCCGGCAGCAGCGCAGAAATAGTTTACGTTTCATCCAGCGGCAACTTGTATTACAACCCCAACGGTAGCAATACTGGTTTTGGCAGTGGTGGGTTGTTTGCCAGGTTGACAGGGGCACCCGATCTAACAGAGAGCGACTTATTGATTCAGAATTAGTTCTCAAGTAGAAACCCGGTTTTTTGGAAAAACCGGGTTTCTGGTTTGTAGGGGTGATTCGCGGTATTAATTTGCTGAAATTGAAAAATTGAAGGATGCGCTAAATTTAGTTAACACATCCTTTCAAGTAAATTGATTGAGGTTATTTTTAGAAACTAATAGGCAATTTTCAAAAACTTAGATTCTCAAAAACCCTTTTTTTCCAAACTTATTCAACCACCGGCAACAGCAGGAACAATACTAACTTCATCTTTATCGTTAAGTATTGTTTTTGTGCCATCTAAAAACCGAATATCCTCACTATTAACATAGAAATTTAAAAATCTCCTGGGTTCCCCTTGATCATCACACAGACTTTTTTTAATACCAGGAAATTTTGTTTCTAGAGAATCTATTAATACCGAGATACTACCACCGTCACATTCAATTTCAATTTTTGCTTTATCTTCTGCTTTATTTTCGGTGAATTTTTGCAGTGGGGTAGGAACTAAAACTGTAACTGCCATAACTTAATAATTTGTTCGTGTAGATAATACTTATTTCCAAATATTTATTATGATGGTTAGTTCAATCATATATTTATCTTTTAAGAAAAAAATTATCTTTTACAGTGCTTTTCAGATTAATAAACCACATTGTCATAAATACAACTAAATACAACCCTGTAGGGGCGAATGGCATTCGCCCTTATTGTGGTTCACTGAAATGAAAACCGCTGTAAAACTCACTATATAATTTGAAAATTTCCTTGTAGTTTGGAATTAGGGTTTGGAGACCAAACCCCTACGAGAAAAATTAAACTAAAACTTGTTGCCACTCAAGACACTCTAAACTCACTATCAGGACTTACGCAAATTATTAGGTAAAACGCTATCTGTAGAGGGCTTTCTTCCATTCGCCCCTACTAAATATGCTGGTTCTGCGTAAGTCCTGACTATATAATTTGAAAATTTCCTTGTAGTTTGGAATCAGGGTTTGGAGACCAAACCCCTACGAGGAAAATTAAACCAAAACTTGTTGCCATTCAAGACGTTCTAATGTTTGAGCGCGTGCCCATGCTTTCTCAAAAGCATCCAACTTTGCTTCTATTTTTAGAGGTTCACCAATCTCACCTTGTACTGCTTCTTGAGTCTTCAAGCCATTACCTGTAATATAGGCAACAGTAGTCTCTTCAGGGTCAATCTTACCAGCCTCTACTAATTTTTTTAATACAGCAATAGTTGTACCACCTGCTGTTTCAGTAAAGATACCCTCTGTTTCTGCCAATAACTTGATACCTTCAATAATTTCAGTATCAGTCACAGATTCAATATTACCATTTGTTTTGCGAGCTAGTTCTAATGCGTAGATACCATCTGCGGGGTTGCCAATAGCAATTGACTTAGCAATAGTATCAGGTTTAACTGGTTTGATAAAATCACGACCTTCTTTAAATGCTTGAGCTACTGGAGAACAACCTTCAGCTTGCGCTCCACTAAAACGAACTGCCTTATCTTCCACTAAACCTACTTTGACAAATTCTTGGAACCCTTTATAAATTTTCGTGTAGAGGGAACCGGAGGCAATAGGAGCAACTACATGGTCTGGAAGTTTCCATCCTAGTTGTTCGGCAACTTCAAAACCAAGAGTTTTTGAACCTTCAGAATAATAAGGGCGGAGATTAATATTTACAAAACCCCAACCGTAAGTATTTGCCACTTCGCAACAGAGGCGGTTTACTTGGTCATAATTCCCGTCAACTGCCATAACTGTTGGGTTGTAAATCAAAGTACCAAGAACTTTACCTGCTTCTAAGTTAGCAGGAATAAATACACAACATTCTAAACCTGCTTTGGCGGCGATCGCTGCGGTGGAGTTAGCTAGGTTGCCCGTACTTGCACAGGATACTGTGGAGAAACCTAATTCCCTAGCACGACTCAGGGCAACTGATACTACCCTGTCCTTGAAACTAAGGGTAGGCATATTTACCGCATCATTTTTAATGTAGAGATTTTTCAGACCCAAGCGACGCGCTAAACGTTCTGATTTTACTAGGGGGGTCATACCTGTTCCTACATCTATAACGTTGTCTGTTGTTACTGGTAGGAATTGACGATAACGCCAGATAGACTTAGGGCCTGCTTCAATTGTCGCCCGACTCACTGTTTGACTGAGTTTTTCATAGTTATATTTTACTTCTAAAGGACCAAAGCATACGTCTTCGCATATATGTTTTGCTTCTAGTGGATACTCTTCTCCACATTCTTTGCACTTGAGGCTTTCTATGGCTGTGTTTGTAGTTTGGATTTGGTTGTGAGTTGTTGTGGCCTTGGTCATAGTCTTTCTCCCTACTTCATTTCTCAGATCTATTTAGCATTTTTTTGATAGTAGCATAGGTAAAAATCACCGTCAACTATACCCGACAAAAATAGTCGGGATTAATTTTTATATATATTTTTCTATATTAAATGCTACACATAAATAATTTAGTTTGGTAGTTAATACTACTAATTTACTGGTTAATTCGGTTGTTAATATGGAAATTTTAGAAGTATCTAATACGATACATTGACTATTATTGCTACATCTTCTTGAAGGAAATAATTTTTTTCTAAACTTTGGTATTTAATATTACTTATTTCTATTTTTTTGCTAGAAAATGTAGCATTTTATTCTAGAAAATTTCCTTTAAGTCTATCACTCATTGTTTAGATACGGAAGAAATTATATTTTCTAAAAAAAATATCTAAATTCTAAAGCTATTGAGGCCACCACTGACTGGAGGAATTAGGACTACTTCGTCGCCGTCTTTAAGGATGGTTTCTGGTGGGACAAAGTTGAGGTTGATGCCAAATTTTGTGACATCTCGCCACTTTTTTAGTTCGGGGTGTTGGCTGATGATGTTTTCTAGAAGTTGGGATACTTTTGTTTCTGGGGGAATGCTGAGTTGGACTTCGGGAAGTTTGTAAGCTTCTTGATAGGCTGCGAATAGTTTGAGGGTGATGGTGATTTCGGTATGATTCATATTTTTGTGTTGAATAAAAAATCATGCACAGGGGCGAGCAACCCCCATTAATCTTAGTGTATCAAAATTTTTGATTTTGTGCAATTCCTTTTTCTTTCATCGCCGTTTTTGGAGTGCTTCAGACAATGCAATTAGGATTCGGTGGGGAGTGTGGGAGGTGTGGGGAGTGTGGGGAGTCTGGGGAGTGTGGGGAGTGTGGGAGGTGTGGGAGGTGTGGGGAGTGTGGGAGGTGTGGGGAGTGTGGGGAGTCTGGCGAGTGTCGGAGGGGAGAGGTAGGGACGTTGCTTGAGCATTAATGCGTTTTCTTATAGGGAATGCTGCGCTTTCCATGTCGCGTAGCGTTAGCGGAGCGAAAGCGTCAGCAAAACGTCCGTACGAAAAATGGTGGTGGTGCTGAGGAATGGTAGAGAGAGTGTGGGAGGTATGGGAGGTGTGGGAGGTGTGGGAGGTGTGGCGAGTGTGGCGAGTGTGGTTCGTGTGGGAAGTTGGTTCGTGTGGGAAGAAATTACAAAACTTATGTATCTTCGCCATTCCTCAGCAGGACTACCCGAAAAATATATACTAATGAAATTTGAAATTGTCAAAAAAAGACTTTGAATCTTGATAACTATTTGATTGTTGAAGTGTAGCTGAAGTATAGTATTAATGCATGGTAATTGGTATAAGATCATGTCCGCTTGAATACTTATACTTTAGTGGAAGGAAAGCCGGAGGCAGAAGGATTTCTTCCAATTACGACTTAGATTCTATACATACTCCGATACTATCGGACATAATATAAATTAATTTTTTTCTTACTATTAGTAAAGAGCGATCGCTCTTTTGGGATGAGATGATGAGAACTGTATTATTCTCGATTTTCAACCTAAAGCTAATACAATTACTTGAATTTTTTTCCGATTATTTTTATTCACTCAGCACCAAATCTCTTAATAGTTGTATACTTCTAGATACTGTAACTATCTAGGCATTAATTTCGTATAATCAATCTAAAAATATTGCTTCAAATTAAAGATATTTATTGATTATTTCTCTTAGTAAAATTAGATAGCAACCACCCAAGTAAAAAATATTTACCTATCCTTAAAAGGAATTCGGTAAATATTAATTGTTAATTGCTGAAGTTTGCTTTAACCTTTTGAATAATTATGGGTATAACATGGATTTGTTCAGATAATAAAGGAATAATACCATGCACACTTTGAGGAAAAATTGGGAAAAGTTATGTTGCCAAAATTTTATGGTTTAGCTTCATATTCCTGTTTTCTACCTAGTTTTAATAAAAAGCTGATTAAAGTAATATGTTCCTTCAGAATTTTTGGCAATACCAATACCAGTTAAATTATAATCACCCACCATATTTTTATGATGACCAGGACTATTAATCCAACCGACAACAGCTTTTTCTCCTGGATTACTATAACCAAAATTATTAGCTAAATTTTCAGCAGCACTTTTGTAAGGAATTTTTTGACTGATTATTTCTACTCTTTGTTGAAACCCATCATGGCTAAAAGTTGCTTTTCCATTAGCCATTTTTTGAGCATGAATTGCAGCTTGTTGAGCAATAGTATTATTCCACTTTAGAGGTGGTAAGTTTTGAGATTGTCGATATTGATTTACTTGGGCAAATACAGATTTTTCTAACTCATTAACATCAGATGAAATTGCTACTCTCTCTCTAGAGATAGGAGTTTGTCTGGAATTTTGAATTTCTGGCATTTCCGGCAAATTTTCGATTAACTTTTGATAATTACAACTACTCAAAAATATTGCCAGACTCCAGAAAATTTGTTTTAAATATTTATGATTCATTTTTTAATCTACTCTGTGTTATGCACAACTTCTTTAAGCTATGGTTTTGAAGGAGGTTTTGGGGAATTAAAATACCCTAGGTATTATCTTTCAATATCCTAGCAAATCAAGGAGTAAGGAAAAATTTGACATAGGAGTAAATTTGTTAAACCATTATATAGTAGTCGTCAGTTAGGACATTCTCGCACCTCTCAAATTTATATCATGTTCGGTTAAATAGTTAGACATAAAAAGGTAGGATTCAGAATTCATAATTCAGGAGAGAAGAAAAGAGAAAAATAAGGTATTAAGGAGGAGAAATTTTTATTATACCTAATCATCAGGAGACGATATTATAGCAATCGTAAATTGGTTGCGGGTAATCAAAAAGTAGATAAAAAAAACTGAAACTCCTGCCTGTTAGTTGTTGCCTGTTAGCTGTTGCCTAAAAGCGGTAAGATTTTTATACACAAATAAAATAGGATTGCTATAGTCACAGTAAGTAATGTACCGGGGAATTGCCATTTTACTTTTGCTGCGCGACATGAAGCTCCCGTACTGACTTCTGACTTCAGCTATACAGCGATCGCTAATTAATTGACCATAATTTGTTATAAATGGCGGAATTCCTGGGGCAATAACTGATTGATTTTTAGCTTCCTAGTTTGCTACTTCTAAATTCAGTTAAAATAGAAATTTCCGAGCCTCCTCGTTATTTTGTATTTCATAAGCAGAACGTACTTTACTATCAAGATTTTCCTGTGCTTGATGTAATTTTGTGTTTTTTATTTGCTCTAAATTTTGATAAATTTCTCTGAGACTACTTTGATTTTTATCCATAAGTTGACGACGAACTTTGATGAATTCATTGCATTTTTATCTCCCTCCGCGAAATGGAGCCTACTGGACTGAACTATTCCCTAATTAATTGACCATAATTTGTTATAAATGGCGGAATTCCTGGGGCAATAACTGATTGATTTTTAGCTTCCTAGTTTGCTACTTCTAAATTCAGTTAAAATAGAAATTTCCGAGCCTCCTCGTTATTTTGTATTTCATAAGCAGAACGTACTTTACTATCAAGATTTTCCTGTGCTTGATGTAATTTTGTGTTTTTTATTTGTTCTAAATTTTGATAAGTTTCTCTCAGACTACTTTGATTTTTATCCATAAGTTGACGACGAACTTTGATTAATTATACCGCTGCATTTTCCACATTAATAACTTGTTCTGAAGTTGGATTTTGCGGCCAGAGGAATGTATCAAAAACACTATTAGATGTATAAGGAAAATCACCCTTTAATGTAGAACAACGTTCTGTAAACCAAAGCCAATGAATACTTGATTGTAAAATTCCAAAAGAATAATCGTCAGACAGGGGGAAAACTTGCAAAGCATCCCTAGGTCTAATGTCAGAATTAATAAATGCAAAAATAGGTCTTTTTGTGACTCTACTACAAACAATATATCGAGATAACTTTTCAATTTTGCCGATTAATTCTGGTCTGGGATAAGAAAGCAACCACCACTTAGCTAGAAAGTTTTGATGATGTCTATTAACTTTAGCTTTAGGATTCTTTTTGCGAGCTGCTTCATTCCGTTTAATTTCTATTTCTGCAGCAGATTCTCTAGTCGGTAAAACTAATTCTTTAATTCTTTCAAATGGCAGTTTATATTTTTTAGCTTCCTCTATTTTTCGTGGGTGAAAATCTATCACATATCGCTGCGGTTGTGGCGGAATACTTGATAATAAATTATCTCCAGTTAAATAAGGAAAAATCACCTCAGAATTTTTGCTAGAACTAACAATCATTTCTGTTGCTTCTGCGGGAGTTAATAAAAAACCTTCGTGTCCGTGACTTTGCCCTTGATAACAACTTTGGGAATCAGAATTAACTTTTAATTGTTGAGCTTGAGTAACATCAAATCCTGTAGAAAGAGCAGAATTAATATAGTCTAATTCCATCATTTCCCAAGGGTTACTTTCTTGATCTCCAATTTGATTGTAAAGCTTCTTTTTGCCAGTTACTTTTGCCTTTACCCAATTAACAATTGAAACATGAACTACCGCATCTCCAGACCAAGGTTGACTCGAAACAGCTTCCGTAATAGTGCCGGAATTAATAATATAATCTAACCCTCCTTCGCGAGAATAATTTTGACGTATTGTATTAGTTCCTACTAAACCAGCACGACCATTTTCTGGTAATTCATCGTGGCTTTTTCTAAACCAATAAACACAATAATCTGCTCTCCCTGGAACTTCTGAATATTTCTCTCTTAATTGATTAATATAACTACGACCTAATTCCACCTGCATTTTATTTTTAGACTGAAAAGGAGGGTTGCCAATAATTGCATTTACTTGAGGCCATTTACTAAATAAAGCATCTTTACAAACAATATTTTTGTTGAGGGTATCTAAAGGTAAAACTGTTTCATTTATCCCTAGTTTATCAATGGCAACTTTACGAGCAATAGTTAATGTTACTCGTGCTAATTCCACTGCAAAAGAATTATTGTCTATGCCATAAAATTGTAAGGGCGTAACAAACCCCATTTCTAACTGAGATGATTGAGAAATTTCGGCTAATTTATCTAATAATAATTGTTCGGCAAGTTTCAATTCTTGGTAAGCCATATAGAGAAAATTTCCCGAACCACAAGCAGGGTCGAGAACTTGATAATTTCGCATTTCTGTTCTGAGAAATTCTAACTCTTTAACAGTATTAGCTGCCTCAATTTTGTCTTCCCAAAATTTACTAATTGTCGGTCGAATTATTTTCATAATGTCATTTTCTGAAGTAAAGTGAATCCCTCCTGCATGACGTTCCTTTTCATCCACCGTACTTTGAAAAATATTACCAAAAATTGCAGGTCGAACTTTACCCCAATCTTCCCTAGCTGAAGCTTCTAAATATTCTAAATATTCTCGACGTAATTCAATTTGAGGAATAGTTGCAAATAATCCACCGTTGAAAAAATCTACACCTTTACCGAAAAATAAAGCTTTAAAGCCTCTCCTTTAAAGGAGAAAAAGAAAAAATTTCCTTTTAACCAATCCTCTTCTTTTTAAAAAGAGGTAATTATTAATTATTAATTATTAATTGTTAATTGTTAATTATTAATTATTGAAACATACCAACTTTAGTAATTCCTGGATTATTCATTTCTTGGAATAAACGACCGGATAAAATGTCATAAGTGCTTTCTCCTTTTAGACATTTTTGAATACAATTAGTAAAGAGATTTTCTGGTAATAAACCCCGCCATTGAGCAAACATTCTATACTTTCTGAATAGAAGAGCGCCAACATTTTCATTCTCCGAAGCTCCCCAAAAAATCACGCCTCAAAAATATAAGGTTGCATCTTCTCCCAAATTGTGATACTCTAAAAGTTATATGGGATTATTCGCATATATGCATGATTTTTTATTCAACTCAAAATAGTTTAGGGGGCGATAGAACTCCGTTCTGATCCGCGTTGACGGAGCAAGTGCGACAGCTATAATGCTCAGGTTGTAGAAAAGAAAACCAATGTATAGGTAGAGACGTTTTAATTACTATTAAACCTCTGAGATCATCAAAAATCAAATAAATCCCATGGGTATAAATCATCAATTCTTCCCTCCTACTCCCTACTCCCTCTTTTCGGGAGAGGTCTATTAGAGGGTTTGGAGACCAAACCCCTACAAATTAATTACCCCTCCAAAAACTTCGCTACCGTTTGCACATCCTTATCACCACGACCAGAACAATTAAACACAATACGCGGACTACCACTTAACTGTGGACAAAGAATTTCCAAATAAGCGATCGCATGAGCAGTTTCCAGTGCCGGAATAATACCCTCCAACTGAGACAAACGTTGAAAAGCAGCCACCGCCTCATTATCAGTCACACCATAATATTCAGCCCTACCACTATCCTTCAAAAAACTATGCTCAGGACCAACTCCAGGATAATCCAAACCAGCACTAATAGAATGAGGTTCTATTATCTGACCTTCCTTATCCTGCAACAAATAACTCATCGCCCCATGCAACACACCCACACGTCCAAGAGTCAGAGTAGCAGCGTGCTTACTCGTATCAACCCCCTCGCCAGCAGCTTCCACACCGATCATCCGCACCGACAAATCATTCATAAACTCGTGGAATAAACCCATCGCATTAGAACCACCGCCAACACAAGCCATCAAAATATCAGGCAAACCGCCCCACTTTTCCAAACATTGAGCGCGGGTTTCCGCCCCAATAACCGCATGAAAATCACGCACCATCATCGGGTAAGGATGAGGGCCGGCAACCGAACCCAGAATATAATGAGTTGTCTCCACATTAGTCACCCAGTCGCGAATAGCTTCCGAAGTCGCATCTTTCAGAGTACCAGTACCAGCTTCCACTGGTCGCACCTCCGCTCCCAAGAGTCGCATTCTGAATACATTGAGAGCTTGACGTTCCATGTCGTTAACACCCATGTAGATGACACACTCCAACCCAAACCGAGCGCAAACGGTAGCAGTGGCAACACCATGTTGACCTGCTCCTGTTTCAGCAATAACCCGTTGTTTGCCCATTCTCTGAGCTAATAAAGCTTGGGCTAGAGCATTGTTAATTTTGTGCGCTCCAGTATGGTTGAGGTCTTCCCGTTTCAGGTAGATTTGTGGCCCTGTACCGTCTGGTTTGGTGTAATGAGCGGTCAGACGTTCGGCAAAGTAAAGAGGACTGGGGCGACCTACATAGTCTCGTAATAGTTGTTGAAGTTCTTGTTGAAAAGTAGGGTCTTGACTGTATTGTTTGTAGGCTGCCTCTAGTTGAAACAGGGCAGGCATTAATGTTTCTGGGACATATTTACCGCCAAACTGGCCAAATCTGCCGAGGGAATCTGGTTGTTGAGTGGAAGTTGGATTTAGAGGTGTAGTAGTCATTTCAGTTATCAGTTATTAGTTATCAGTTATCAGTATCTTTGGTACTCAGCATCAGGACTGAAATACTAAGCGCGAATTTTTGGTCGATTGGATGGCGTTCGCGTAGCGTCCCGGAGGGAAAGGAAACCTTGCCATCCCATCCTACGGAAAGCTCCGCTCATGTCGGCAACAGCCGAAAACGACCACTTTTTCATCCCCTTGAAAGGGAAGGCTTGAGACCTTATTTGTTGGTCACGAACTATTTTTCAAAAATAGAACATTTATCATTATAGGTAGGGTTTTTGTTAATATTTTAGCATTTAGCTTATTATTTTATTATAGCAATCCTATTTCAGTTGTAATATTTTGGTGATAGGCACGTTTCATGTTGCGGAGTAAAACGACTATTAGCTTACGCATAACTATCGTTAACGCCAGTATCGACGTAATTCCCTTGTTTAGAGAGACTTTGAGGCATTTTTATGACCATAACATAAAATGTTTAAGTACTACTATTAATTTTTCTATTAGACATCTCCAAAAATCAAAAATGAAATCAATTCAAGATATGAAATCAACAATTTCATTCCCTATTCCCTATTCCCTATTTCCTGACTTCTGCAAGAAGTCTATTTGTATTTATCAACTTATTTGAAGAAATATTAACTTTTATTTGTATATATCAAGGAAAAATAACTTTTGTCAAAAAATGTCATAATAATCAGCTAAACTTTTCAAAAGATTCCAAGATAATTAATATAAGTCTCTTGTTTTTCAAGTTTGAAATAAGAGCATTGACTTAATTAAAGAATGCGGTTGGCTTGACCGTTGATGCCTGTGGAGGTTCTGCTGCTGACTAGGGAAGCCGTCGGATTGGCGACGTATCCAGTAGAAGCAAGGGACTAAGCATGGTTAGTCCGTAAATATTAAAATGTCACTATTATGACGTTTTATATTGGTTTTATAAAGCAGAAATACATCTCAAATACTAAGAAAAAAATCTTAAGAGAAAAAAATTATGGAAGTTAAACAACTGTTAGAACGTTATGCTGCTGGAGAACGAAATTTTCGAGATATTGATTTATTTCGAGCAGAGCTTAGTAATCTTAATTTAGCTGGTGCAAGTTTGTTCCGTGCTAATTTGTTCCGTGCTAATCTATTTAGGGCAAATTTGATTGGTGTTAATCTGTACAATGCTACTTTGATTGGTGCTAATTTATATCATGCAAATTTGAGTGGTGCTAACTTGAGTGGTGCTGACTTAACTCGTGCTAATTTAAGTGGTGCAGATTTGAGTGGTGCAGATTTAAGTGCTGCTGACTTGAGTGGGGCAATTTTAAGTTATGCTCATCTCAGTTATGCTGACATGAGTCGTACTAATTTACATAAAGCAATTTTAATTAATACAAATTTGAGTAGTGCAAACTTAAGTGGTGCTGACCTCAGAGATACAAATATCGCTAGAGTTAATGTGACTGAGACAAAATTTGCTCTAGGTATTGGTTTATCTGCAGAGAAGAAGCGAGAGTTGCAACAACAAGGAGCGATCATTGAGGATATGCCAAAAGAACCTTATGCAAGTAGATTTTTAAGTTGGATTTAATTTGAGATAAGTCAAAATTAATTTAACCTTTTTAAGGAAGTAGGGAGTAAGTAATAGGGAAAAAAATCTACTTGTATATTTTATAAATAGAGGCAAAATTATTTTACCCAAAAATTTTGGTTTAAAGCCTCCCCTTTTAAGGCAGGGTCAATTTATTGTCACGCCTAGAAAAAAGTAGGAGAGAGTGGGGAGGTGTGGGAGGTGTGGGAGAAAAGTCCGCTTTTATTCATGCAGCGGCTTTACTTCGAGACCTTGTCCTCCCCATCCCCCCATCCCCCCATCCTCCCCATCCTCCTCATCCTCCACATCCGGACTACCCTCTCCCTAAATATTCTCTGGCGACAAAGAATGAGCAATGCCCTTTTAAGGGGATAATAAATAAAAATTTTCATGATTCGTCAATCCTATCAGTTTCAAGGAGAGGTAATTATTAATTATTAATTATTCATTATTAATTGTTGAACTATCTACTTAACTTAACTACTAAATATACAATTAATTTTGCTTAATTACTTATTGTTTCTTATCCTTGGTGAGGTACATTTGTATTTTTATTCTTACAACCAATAATTTTGATTTGAGCTGATAGTTGAAGACTTCAGCGTTTTTGCTGATAGGTCATCTAACCTCACAATCAAAACCTTGTAGGGACGTTCCATGGAACCTCTCTACTGTGGTTTTATTTAACTTCAATAGACATCTCCGAAAATGAAAAATAAAATCAATTCTCCCATTTGAAATTATCTATTCTTTCTTCCTGTTCCCAGATCCGCTGTTCCCTGTTCCCTCTTTTCCGGAGATGTCTAATAAAAATATAGACATTTATAGACATTTACGGAAAATTATCTGACTCTATTAACAGTTGAAGAACCAGACTCAGGGATAACATTCTGAAACTGATTGAAAAATTTATGATTAGCAAGCTCCATTCTAATTATCAATTTCTTGATAAATTATGCTTTTGAGCAAAGAATTTATTTAATGCAGTTAATTATATTGTTAGACAAGAACTTATCTTTAACCAGAACTATCTAAACTCCGCCCAAACTGATCATTTTAGTTAATAAATTAGACTTTTAATAATTGATAATAATTTCATGTTGGCCAAATTATTAAGTTTTGACTCTGGCTTTAGCGATCGCTTATAACCCATTATTTTTTTGTTCACGCATTACTGTTAGTGTATCTCACCATCCCCAAAAATGCTATAAGTAATTAACACAGAGAAAATAACATTTTTGCTAATTTTAACCAGAAGGTAGAAGTACGAAAGCACCTATGCTGAAGGCAATCTGTGCATTGACCTAAGAGCGACTTGCGGGAGCAGTTTCAATCCCCCACTGAAGTCGTTTCAGTGGCTCCTTGATTGGAGACGTCTCGCATCCCCAACGGAGAAATTCCTTCCACCTTCTACCACCAGCATAAGTGCCTTCTTTAAATATCTCCTGTCACTTCGTAGGCTATTTTTAACAAAGAATGATGTGAATATCTTTTGAAAATAATTGATAAAGCTTCATCCAACTCGACTTCTATATCTTGATTTTGAATATCCACAATTATTTGATACACCAGTTCAAAAATAATTCTTTCATCTTTTGTTAAAACAATATATTCGGCATTTTCTAAATTTTTAAATTTCTCTAATTCTGCCAGACTTTTTTCACCACTTACTTGATAACCTCTAGCATCTCGATATAGATAAAACTTGAGATGAGAATTTTTTGCCACTAATTCATTCCAGTTAGTCATCCGAGAAAAAAATGCGTTTCCCCCATAATATAAAAAACCTATAGCATAACCTTGAGTTGATGTCTCAATAACTAAATGGTCGGGAATTTTTTTCTTTCTATCTAACGTGAGAAAATCTAACTTTAGAGATGGTTGAACTATTTTTAAAGATTCAAATATTTTCTCCAATTTTCCTCGGTCATCACTACTTGTAATAATCTGAGACTCACTATAATTTTCTTCGAGTTCGTGATATTGCTGATTTAGGTAATTTGTGATAATTCTATAGGCATTAGTTTGATTTTGATGTTCCTGATGAATAGATTTTTTACCATTTTTATAGAGTTTTGATTCTAGGTTTGTTTCTATATTAGATTCAATCTCTAACTTTTCAGATATTCTTATAACAGCCTCTTTAATTTGTTTAATATCAGAAACTAAATTTGGTAAATTGGGATTGCCTTGTAGTTGATTTTTGCCATTTTTTTCAACTTTTAAATCTTCAGGCAAAGGAATATTGTGAATTTTATAATTGTAGAAATCAGCAGCAGAATTAATAATTGAACGCACAGATTTTTTACTCAAGATTGTTTGAATTTCTTGTGGCGTAAAAAGTTGCTCTATCGGTACATTAATAGACTTAGACTTTTCATTAAGAATAGCTTTTAATTGTTCTTCATTTGGTCTATTTAAAAAGACTTGACACTGAGAAATTCTATCCACAATAGAATCATCAAACTCTTGTTGAAACTGTTCCCAACGATCCGGAAATAAATTCAAAATAATCAAGCTATTCGGAACATGGGTAAAAATTTCCTTGATAGCTTCTCCAAAACTATGCAAAAGATTTTGATTATACTCTCTACCCAAACCTTCCAACTGATCAAATACAATAATTAAAGGTTCATCTAGAAGCGATAAATAACCAAAAATCTTTAATGCTTCTAGAGATACTTCTTCTCGATCTATATTTTGATTCCAAGACGCTATCCTGACTTTATCCAAATATTTTTGAGGCACTTCATTCATTGCCAACCATTCTCTAATAATAGAACGATAATCTATCGCTCTATATCCACAAAATTTGATAATTCCTTTCAATATTTCTGGTGCATATCCTGCACTAGAATAATTTGTTACCCACCACAGATAAGCTCGATTTTCTATATGTTCCCAAAGTTCTCTTTTAGCTCTAGTATTCGATGATAAAAATGTCAGTAATTTTAGGTGGTTACCATTTTCCACTTCTGCCAATATATCTCTATCTTTTTTGCTAGACTTTTTCAGATATAGATGAGGTTTTTCAACAAAAATTTCTTCAAAAATCTTGGTGCAACTATTAGTAATTAAATATTCTAGCTGAGTATAATTAATTCTAGGTATATTCCTAATGAGTGATTCTAGTATCCGACTATAAACATGATAAATAACAGCATCAGGGTTATTCGGTTGACGAATAAATAATAGTCGATTAGTTTTTAATCTACTGTTTGCTAGTCGCATCATTAGGTGAGTTTTGCCAAACCCAGGCTCCCCTACAACTACAACCCCTTTACTTTGATGATTAATATCTTGCTTAATATCTTTTAGAGTAGATTGTATCCTGTGAAATTCTTTACTAAAAACATTATCTGCATCGTTATGTGCCTGAAAAGGATGATCGACTCGACTACTTCCAAATGGATTTTTTCTTTTTTGCAGTTTGGTTTGAAGATGTAGGTCTATCATAAATATCAATATAGATAAAATTTTCACTATATAAACTATTATGCCTTCCCTTTGTTCCTAGAAGAAATATTTTGAGGCCAAGCACAGAATATAGCAACAGGCATTTATGCTGAGGGCAGAAGCAAGTGCCTAATTCTGAGGTTCCCTACGGGACGCCTACTGTGCGGAGGTAATTCCGCACACAGTCCCTCCAGAATGTAAAACGCATATCTGACAGGCAGAAGGAAAAATCTTGGTTTGTCTGGGTTTTAGGCTAATGATACGTGTCCTAAGCTTTGCTTCGACTGATATCTAGATAATATTTTGTATTTACAAAAAGATAGGCCAATAATTTTAGGGAGCGGTGAAAACCAAGTGGACACTTATGATACCCAAGAAATTTGGACAATAAACCTGGTTTGATACAATATGAAGGCTGGAAAATCAAAAATTCTTGCCAAAGAGATTTTATTATGATTTACTAAAAATATTATAGTTGGTATATTATAAAGTCCATTTGTTCCGGAACGGTTTATGATAGATACAGATATAGATATAGATGTAGTCGGTACAACTGAAGCAGCTTTTCTTTTAAATATTTCTACAGCTAGACTGCGGTTACTTCTTAGGCAAGGTCGCGTCAAAGATGCTTATAAGGAGGAGCGATTTTGGATGATTCCTTTAAATAAAAGAGGAATGCCAGAAATTACTCCAGGCAGTCGTGGTCCTGAAGGCACTTGGAATAGAGGACAACGCACGGGCAATACTTTTATTCACGTTTTGAGAAAAGAAATTGACTATAACCGAGACCATGGAACTTCTCTTCCAGCAATATCTGTTAAACAAGGCGACAGAAACGACCGTTGCCACGAAGCTGAGATTTTAGGGAATTGCAAAATTGTCTACCGACCTCATAAACCTAATAAGAGTCAAGCTGGTGGTGCTCGCTTGTGGATTGAGGTAGAACCTGACGTTCAAATTGTGCGTAAGTTTTTCCGAGAGGCAGAAGATCAGGAAAATAAATCTCAAGGTTTTGGTTAGCTGCCTGATTTTAGATTTAACTCTCCCGACTGTTGTCCCGCGCTCTCCATCCCCCCTAACCCCCCTTGGAAAGGGGGGAGGGGAGCGTCGGGATGAAAGTCGGGCGTTATGTCGATGGTTTGTCCTGATTTTGTATGTACTTCTTTAGCACTGAAATACTTACACCACCACAGCTAGCAATAAAATAAGATTCACTCCAAAAAACAGCTTTGAAATAAGCTTTGTTGATTTGTTCTGGAAACTCGGTTCTAAGTCTCCTACTGCTCACAGATTTTAGATTAGTAACAAATTTAGGCAACTCAAGCTGCGGGTAGTATTGGAATAGCAAATGTACATGGTCAGGTTCACCGTTAAATTCTATTAGTTTGCAGTCCCATTTAGTACATAGATTATCTACTATTTCTCCTAATCGTTTGAGCATCTCCTGATTGATTACCTTTTTTCTATATTTAGTTACCAAGACTAAGTGAGCTTTCATGTCAGATACGGCTCTACCACTAGATACAAAATCTTTTTTCATAATTATCTGGCTATAGCTGTTGACAATTAGACATACAGTCATTATAATAACAGATGTATAGTGCAGGATGTCGATTCTCTATGCTGTTGAAATACAAGTACAAGCTAAAACCCCATAAAAGTCAAACGATAATTATAGCCAATTGGTTAGAAATGGCTAGAAAGCAATATAATTACCGTTTAGCTGAAAGGTTAAACTGGTTTGAAGCAACGCGCACACCAGTAAACGCTTGTCCACTTAATATTTCAGTAGTCCCAGTAGACCAGATTTATCAGAATATCCCTGAATTTAGGATACAAACACGAGATGGCAGAAAAAAAGATAGTAATGGTAATCCGATTACAAAGAAAGGGGATCAGCATCCAAACATAGTTAGTGGATATGTTGTTTGGGAGACTGTGCAGCTAGCAGATTTAGCACAGACTAAAAAACTTTTCCCTGAGTATAAGTCTATGCACTCTCAGGTTTTGCAAGATGTTATTCAGCGTGTACAAACAACAATGGATAACTTTACTAAACCCGATCAAAAGGGTAAAACCAGTGGTAGACCTAAATTTAAAGGTCGGCATTATTATAATTCTTTCAGTTATCCTCAGTTCTCAAATGCCAATATAGTTAAAAATGCCAACGGTCGTTTTTGTATAAATCTACCAAAGATTGGTTTAGTCCCCTTTGTCTACAATCGCTCAATACCATTAGGATTCAAGGTTAAGACAGGTACAGTAATCCGTGAAGTTGATGGATACTATATCAGTTTCACGGTAGAAGATAAGACTGTCCCTGTAGAGGTTGCAGAAATTCAACCCACCTTAAAAAACTCAAAAGGCATTGATTTAGGATTATTGCACTATGCTGTTACCAGTGATGGAGAATTTATTGAAGTTCCTAAGTTTTTTAGGTTCTCTGAAAATAAATTATCTAAACTTCAGGTAAGATTAGCTAAAAAACAAAAACATTCTCAACCTTGGAAGATTCTCAAGGGTAAAATAGCGAAACTGCATCAGTTGATAGCTAGACAACGCTTAGATTGGCAATTCAAACTAGCTTATCATTTGTTGAGTGATTGTCAGGTGATATTTTTAGAAGACCTACAAATAGCTTCTTTAGTCCGACGTTGCAAAGCTAAATTAGGTGATAATGGTCAATTCTTACCCAATGGTCAATCAGCTAAGTCAGGACTAAATAAGTCTTTGCAAGATGCAGCTTTTGGCCAGTTTGTTCAGGTTTTGGAGTATGTAGCCTGGAAACTTGGTAAAAGAATTATCAAAGTAGACCCCAAAGGTACATCTCAACATTGTTGGGAATGTCTGAATAAAGTCTCTAAAAGTTTATCAGATCGCTGGCATTCGTGTCCTAAATGTGGACAGGAACTAGACAGAGACTATAACTCAGCACTCCTAATACAAAAGATAGGATTGTTGTCAACACAGGAGGAGGACATCACTTCTGTTAAAACTGCGGTCAGTTTTTCTCTGGCTGAAGAATCCCTATTTTTCCCGTAGGGGAGCGTCGGGAGTATGTCAATTCTCTCCAAATACTTAGAGTTCAAACTTTTTTTCCTCAGAAAGACTTACTCTGGAGTCTTTTGTAATTCCGGTCTTTCCTCAGCAATTATTGCTTTTTCTACAGGACAAACTTCCAGACAAATTCCACAGTCAATACAAGTCTCAAAATCAATCCAATACCAATCAGTTCCCTTTGTATTCTTACTAGGTCCTGGATGGATACAAGCAACTGGACAGGCATTAGCACAGTCAGCAACACCTTCGCAAATATTAGTAACAATTGTATGTGGCATTTTAGTTTAGTTAAAAGTTCAAACTTATTAATTTTACAAATGGTATTGCTGATAGCTGACTGCTAAGAGCTGAATACTTAGATTAGAGATGGGTTAAATAGAATCAATATTTTCCCTAAAAAAAGAACTACTTTCCCAACCAATAAAAGATTATTTTAGCTTTGACAAAAATGACTCATAAATTTGAGACTTAGAAGCAAAAACATAATTAGGAGAAGAAACTGTCATATCTGTACCACCTACATTTCTCAAATGGTTAATTGCTGGCAATAACATACTTTGTTTAACTACAATTGTCACAGCATACCAATTATTTTTTTCTCCAGAATATACTTTAGCAATAGTTGGACCTTGTAGACCAGCAATACTATTTAATTCTGCTTTATGTATTAAGCGATCGCTAATTTCATCTGGAGAATTACCATAGACATTTGCAGTTATCGACACATACTTTTTCGACTCCATCTGAGCCTCAATTAATTCTAAAAATACTTTAGTTGTTTCCAACTTAATTTCGCTTTCTTGTAATAAGCGTTTATTACCAATTAAACAAGCTTGCGAGTCGAGAAGAATACCCCCTTCAATTTGCTTTAAACGATTTTCTCTAAGAGTTGTGCCAGTGCTAGTTATATCAGCAATCATATCAGCATATCCCATACTTGGTGCAGCTTCCATTGCACCTTGAACTGCCACTAAAGAAAAATGTACAATTAATTTTTCATAGAGCCATTTTTGGGTAAGATGATGATATTTAGTAGCAATTCTCAAATTTTTTCCTTTATCTCTAAATAAGAGAGTTAACTCTGCTAAATCTTCTATAGAAGAAACATCTACCCAACTCTCAGGAACAGCCAAAACTAATTTACATTTACCATAACCTAATTTATCCCAAATTACTATTACATCATCATGGGATTGACCTTCTTCAGAAACCACATCATAACCTGTAATTCCTAAATCAACACTTCCTTCTTCCACCTTTGTAAAAATATCTGCTGCTCTTTGAAATAAAACTTTTACTTGTGGCAAAGCAGGGATTGAACCAAAATATTGTCTTTCATTAGGTCTAGATACACTCAAGCCACAAGATGACAATAAGTTCATCGTTCCTTTTGCTAAAGCACCTTTACTTGGTAAAGCTATTCTTAAAAATTGATCTTTTGTCATTTGATTTTAGGGTCTTAGTTTTCAGTAACTAAAATTAAGTACCTAGTAAGTATTCAGCTAGCTCTATGAAATCTACTGTAATTTTCCTATCTACTTAATTTGAACGTCAATCAGATATACAATTAGGGCTTGCTAATTAACTTTCAAAGCCTTTATCTGTAAATACTTTAGTCTTTTTGGTTAATCTTTTTTGCTCTAAAAAAGTGTAAGTTTTTCAATCCAAAAAGCTCAAAAAGTTAAGATTTTGATTACACAAGGGTGGAAAAATCAAGGGATAATTATTCCTCCTACCTTCTCTATAATTTCCATTTCCTTTGTGCCGGCTTCCTTACCGAATAATTAAGGTATAAAGGCTCTCCTTTAAAGGGGAAAAAGCGGTCTTTGGATAGATGGGTTACCTAACCATATCGAATCACCAACGCGAGAAAAGTGCTAGGATATTTCCTTATTTTCAATTCCCTCACGGTTTTAACCAGAGGTAATTATCCATTAATGAACTAACTCCTACCCTTACAATGTATACTTTTTCAGCAAACCCCAATTATCTTTGCTTAACTACATTATTTCTAACTCTATCTACTACTTCATTCAATTCTAAATTTTGTTCTTCGCCAGAGTCTAGATTTTTCAAAAGCAGTTTATGTTCTTGTTTTTCAGCAGAATTTAAAATAGCTACAAAAGGAATATTCTGCTGATTTGCATATTCGATATTACTTTCAATATTTCTTGCCATAACATCAGTTTCTACTCGCAAACCTAATTCTCTTAATTTTTCAGCAATTCTCACAGAATCACTATAATCTTCTCTACTCAAACCAACCACTAAAACTTCAACAAATTGATAATTATTCAAACTCAAATTTTCCTTTTCTACTAACTCCTTTCTCAAAGCTTCCATCACATAAGAAAAACCAGTTGCTGGAGTTTCTTTTACACCCCCTAAACTGACAACTAAATCATCATATCTACCTCCACCACATAATTTTCTTTCTACTCCTAAGTTGCTGTCATAAATCTCAAAAACCATACCTGTATAATATTGAAGACCCCTACTAATTCCCAGGTCAAGACTAATGTGATTTTTGTCGATATTAAAAGCTTCTAAACTTTTCCAAATATCTTGTAATTGTGCCAACCCATAACCATCAATACTATAAGCTGAAAGGAGTTTTTCTGTTTCTTTGAAAATAGCAAGTGGTTCTCCTTTTAGTTGACTCAATTCGGTCATAAACTCTAGTGCTTGATTGAGTTGTTGAGTTTGGTCTTGATGTTTAATTTTTACTAACAAACGGTCAACTATTTCTTCTGGTGCGCGAGTGCTTGTGAGTCCGATCTTCATACTTTCCAGCAACTCAAAAATTGCTGTTCGTGCCTCACTTTCTTCTAAACTTTGTAGAATATCTGCAATTTTTGTTGTTGTCGTATTTGTGTCTAGTTGTTCTTCAACAGAAGTATTTTTTTTAAAAGCTGGATAAATTTCCGCAAGTCGATTTTCTACTACCTCTTTACCTTCGGTTCTTAAAGTTTCCATCTGAGTAAGTAAAAAACTACGAAGGCGAGTATCTAACTCAAGATGGTCTAGAAAATTGTTGAGAAGTCCAACGTGGCCAATAAATGTTTGATATTCAGTTAAACCTAAACGATCTAAACCTTGAGATGCCATAGAAATAACTTCCGCATCAGCGATCGCTCCTGTCGCCCCAATTAGTTCTATTCCCATTTGGGTAAATTGCCGATATCTTTCTTTCTGGGGCTGTTCATAACGAAATACTGGCCCAGTATAATAAAGTCGCATTGGCAGAGGTAGTTCTTGGAGGTGATCCAGATAGGCACGGACAACTGAGGCAGTGAATTCTGGCCTTAGACAGAGGCGACGGTTACGGTAAACGAAGTCGTAGAGACGAGAAATAATGTCCTCACCAGATTTTTTCAGATAGAGTTCTGTATATTCTATGAGTGGTACGTCTATGGGTTGATAGCCATAGGATTCAAAATTGGTACTAAGTGTACTTTTGATTTGTCGATCGATTTGGTAAGTGTTTGGGAGTATGTCGTTAACTCCTCTAACTCGTTCTACTTTTGTAGTTTGCATAGACAAAATATAGAAGATTGTAGTTTTCTAATGGGAATTTCTTGTCAGGAGTATCAGGGCAAAATTATTTTACCTTTATATGGCAAGAAAGCTTCTGTCAGATTACTTCGTTCCTAGAAATTCAGTTTTTAATAAGATTGGAGAAGGAATTGGGATTAGCAAAAAAAAATATCAACGAGTTGTGGGAATAACTTTTATTAGTTGATTCGATTTGGGAATCCTGCTTAAACAAATTCTCAAACTTTAATCATATATAAGGATAAGGGGAACTAAGTAGGTAGATAAATAAAGGTTGGCGTTGCTGAATGATTGTATGATTTTTAGTAGAGGCGATTCGCGAATCGCCCGTACAGTCTTCAGTAGTCTAAATAGTTTTTTTCCTTACTATCAATCTTACTCCGATACGAATTTTATACCTTATTTCAGCAATACCTAAATGTTAAAACAAAAAATATGGAAAATAAGCCAGAAGGCGGTTATCAATTAGTTATTACTGTTTTGAATTTCCATTGATTGCTATTTTACCGAAATAATTAATAATTAAACAATTAAATAATTAAATAATTCAGGTTTAAAGCCTCCCCAATAAAGGGGAAAAAAGCGGTTGAGGGATGCCGTTAGCGTTAGCGCAGCTCCTCTGTAAGAGGAAGCGGCTCTGTCAAGAGCGGGTCTCCTTTCCCTCCGGGACGCTACGCGTTTCATGTCGCGCAGCGTTAACGCAGTTTTGCGCTAGCTAAACGGCATATCCAATCAACCAAGAGAAATAAATCTTTTCCTTAAGCGCCAATCCTTTACCTTTTAGGGAGAGGTAATTATTGATTATCCATTAATGAAGGATAATTCAACTCACTTCACCTACTTAATATCTCTATAACTATTAACGGAGTTAATGAAATAGGAATTACATTAGATATTTAAACTTGCCAAACTTATATTTATGGTTTTAATTAACCAAATTATTCTGTCACGAAATGCCATTCTTAAAAATCTCACCCAGTGAATATACTTTAGAGCTTTAATATTATTTTTTGGCAATCGTCTTTGTTTGAATTGAAGCTAAAAGTTCATCTTGATCAAGAAATTAAATTTTTAATACCATAGCAGTTAAAGCATAACTTAGGACAACTATAAAACTTTAAAGCTATTAGCTGTAAAGTTTTTATTCAAGCTGTTTTGCTACACAACATCAGAGGCGATCGCAAGGCGAGTACCATCTGCTGGGTGCTATATTGTAATTCTTATATAGCCAAGAAATCATATAAATTCTGCCTATTAAAAAATCATTTTCTTGCTCTTAAATTCACCAAAATTTCCTAAAAATTATAATGCTAATAGTTCTTTATTTTCATCAGCCAATATTTCCGATAGTTAGGTTTTTAAGAACTCGTAAATTTCTGTTAAAGAAGCAGTCAGCACTTCTGACTCAGCAATGAGTAAAATTATTTTTATAACACCAAGATGGGGATTTTAACTTTAACTGAACAATCCTCCGCCATAATTACAAAAGATTTTAACCAAAACTCAAAAAGCTGTTAACGCAGTTACGACCCAGGAGGCTAGCTGAATGCTAAAAGCTGATAGCTAGTTAATGCTAAATTTTTATCTTGAATAAAACGAGTATTATACTGATAAATTTAGATATACCTTAACTGGTATATCCTTATTATTAATTTTAATTCAAATTGGAGTTAAATCCAAAATTAGAACTATTAACAATCAAATATAATTATTATTCTAGCCAGGCAAATAAAATTAAAATACTTACCTAAAAATAAGGTTTAAAGCCTCTCATTTCAAGTCAAAAAAATTCCTTTTAACCAATCCTCTTCTTTTTAATTAAGAGGTAAGTAGGTAGGCATAAATAAACGTTGAAATCAAAAATCTGAAAAAGAACCCATAAGCAAGTCCTCAATTGGTTCTCACCGCGCATGAATCTCCATTGCTATTTTACGGATAATTAAACCAACCTACTTAATTATTAATTATTGAACTACTTATCTAATCTTTTAATGCCCAAAACCTCTTGCCCAAAAGCCGATTTTCTTAGGTTATATCAAATCTGCTTAATTCAAGATAAAAAAATGTTTCAGCTTCAGCCATAACGCAAATCTTCCTAAATTCTTTTCCCTCCTAATTTTTGTAAGTCGCCAAGGAGACAGCTCTTCTACCTGACTCCTAATTAACTATCTAATTATACCAATGCTAACGGATTTGATATTAAAAATTAATTATTTTAATTATTCAAATAAAGCCCAAGAAAATTTTATATTTTTTAATGTTTCTAGTTGGCAAGCAACCTCTATCCTATATAGACTAAAAGGTAATTTTTGTCTATATCCAAGAAAAGATAATTATGCATTCAAACCTCCCTAATAGCTGGTTTCGTGTTGCCAGAAGTCAAGATTTATCTACCAAAAGAGTCATACCACTTCATTACTTTGGAAAAGACTTCGTACTATTTCGTACAGAGGATGGTAAACCTCATATTCTTGATGCTCACTGTCCCCACTTGGGTGCTCATCTTGCTCATGGAGGTAAAATAGAAGGCCAAACCCTAAGATGTCCTTACCATGGTTGGCACTGGGATACAAATGGACAATGTGCTGCCATTCCCTATCCAACCCAAAACAAACCCAAAGCCAAAATACAGAGCTGGCCTGTACTGGAGCTTAATGGTCTAATAATGATGTACTACCATAATCAAGGAAAACTTCCTGACTGGGAAATACCTCAAATACCAGAACTAATTTCTCAAGAATGGACTCCCCTACGTTTAGTCCGTCAGTGGAAGGTACGCACTACTCTTCAAGATTACATGGATAATAGTGTCGATGTCTCCCATTTATATAATTTACATAGTCGTACCTTTAAAAGTGCCTACAGTCATGGAGTTGAAATCAACGGACCAATTTTAACTCATAGAATGTCTCAGAAATATAATTTATCTTCCTTAGCAGCAGGGAAATTAGTATTAGAAGATGGTTCAGTTACTACTATTTATTATGGACCTGCTTATGATGTTAGTTTTTACTGGACGGAAGGAAAGTTAAAGCTAGGTTTGCTAACTATTTTTACAGGAACACCAATAGATAATGAGTATCTTGATATTGCCATATTTTACAGTGTGAAGAAAGTGCTACCTTTTCCTTTTAATTTGATTTTAAATAGGATGTTAAAACAAGATGTTTTAGAAACTTTTGAACAAGATGTTAGTATTTTAGAGAATAAAACTAATATTAATAATCCACTTTTATATCAACAAGATGGTCCGGTGCGCCAGTCTCGAAATTGGGCAGGTCAGTTCTACTCAGAAAATTCTCTGACACTATAGCAATCATATTTCAGTTGTGAGATTTTAGTAGCAATTAGGAGTCAGAATATGAAAATATTTTGATTGATCTTAATCGTTCTTAAATATCTCATAAATCATTCCTGATTGCTATAGATACTTCAGTTCAACAATAACAGGCATTGGTGAGGTGTAATGCTTTTGTCTTAAATTTACAGCAATGCATGAGGATGCTGAGGTACAGTTGAAGATTAATCTCTATTTCCTATTTACTGAAGTGAAAAAAAAATTCACCTCACACGCCTCGGAAACTGCTGTAATGAACAACCATACTATTGGCATTCTGCAAATACTCTTATGGAACTAGACAGTTTTATTGAACAAGAATATCGCATTCCTTTACAAGAAGCACTAACGAGATGGGGTGATGATATTTATGATTATCAACAACGTAGAAATTTTTTAAATGGTGCTAGTTTCGATGCTAAATCTATTAGAAAATTTCCCCTAAATACTAATAACGCACCAAGTTTAGCTATGGCTTTAATAATAGAATTTTCCAAGCCTAACTTTAATAGCAAACATCCCAATTTTCATCCTTTAGTTGCTTTTCTAAAAAATTTATATGAACAAGATGAAAAAGGAATCGAAATATATGAGCTTTCAGATACAGATAAAACTCTATTTTATTTAAAGAACTCATAAAACAAGGAGAAGAAAAAGCTTTAAGATGTCGCTGTGGAGTAGTCAGAATTGAATCACCGAAAGGAAAAGCCATTGGTACAGGATTTATTGTCAGTAAAAATAAACTTCTTACTTGTTATCATGTTCTCCAAAATTCCTTGGAAGCATGGGCAAGATTTAACTATAATAGCCAAAATACAGCTTGTGATACTAACGCTTTTATCATGCCCCTTGATTTAAGTCTAGATACAATGATTTGTTCTAGTATTAATGATCTTGATTATGCCTTAGTGAGACTACAAAATCCTACTTCACAAGTTATTCTTCCTCTCAATCTACAGGAAATTAATACAGGTGATAATATTCGTATTATTCATCATCCTAATGGAGACTTAGCCACTGTTTCTACTTTAGGAAAAATTGAAGAATTAAGCCATGATTTACTGTTACATAGTTTAACCACTGATCAAGGTTCTTCTGGTGCGCCTATTTTTAATGAAAATTGGGAAGTTATTGCGATTCATCGAGGAAATATAGGAATTATGGCTGCACAAACTACAGAAAAAATGACTGCTATACCTATTAATAGCTTTTTGGATAAAATTGCTTCAAACTTAGATTCAAATAGATAAAATAGGCAAAAATGAATCAATGAATCAAGGTGAAATAATATGAATCCTATTCGTGTTTATACAATGCTTAACTTTCTAGAATAGCTATAAATAAATTATCCTCAGATAACTTCTTTACGAAATATTCCTGAAAACCTGGATAAAATAGACAAAAATGAATCAGTAAATCAAGGAGAAATAATATGAATCCTATTCGTGGTTATACAATGCTTAACTTTCTAGAATAGCTACAAATAAATTATCCTTAGATAACTTCTTTACGAAATATTCCTGAAAACCTGGATAAAATAGGCAAAAATGAATCAGTAAATCAAGGAGAAATAATATGAATCCTATTCGTGGTTATACAATGCTTAACTTTCTAGAATGGCTACAAATAAATTATCCTCAGATAACTTCTTTACGAAATATTCCTGAAAACCAATTATTAGATATTGTCGATCAATTTGAAGGAGGAAAACTCAAAAATAATAATGATTTAATAACAAAGTGGCGTCTAGGTTTTGATTATTTATTTACAACAAGTGGTGATTGGAAAGGATATGATCGAGCAAGAAAAAAACTTAATATAATTGAAATGAAATCAAATAATCTAATTCAAAAATTCAAAAAAATAGGGGCAAACGTAAAAAATATAAATATATCAGCACAAGATTTTTTAGAGAGATATAAAAAAGTACCACTTCACTCACTTTTTTTATATACTTCTGAAGATAAATATATTTTTCAATATATT
This sequence comes from Okeania sp. SIO3I5, assembly GCF_010672085.1. Taxonomy (GTDB): domain Bacteria; phylum Cyanobacteriota; class Cyanobacteriia; order Cyanobacteriales; family Microcoleaceae; genus Trichodesmium. The sequence goes on along the minus strand of NZ_JAAHHT010000079.1, from coordinate 2,084 downwards.
TTGGAAAATTGGGGAGCATTAGATACTATTTCTGGAGAATATTGTGATATTTATCCTAACTTAGAACAGTTCCAAAATCTAGAGGATGCCTATGAATACATAGAAAACTTTACTGTTTTAAAAAGAATAGAATTTATGGATTACTCAAAATTACCAGGTCTTTTCTTTTGGGATAATAACGGAGATACTGAATATATTTCTTTACAAAAAACTATAGATTCAAATGATATAAAAATTTTTATTAGAACTATATTTGAAGAAATTAGGAAAAAACCAATTATAGCTTCTGTTAGTCAAGCTAAAGAAAAATTAATTCAAAAAGAATTTTCATTACTATCTGAAAATTACTTTAATTTAGTACAGTATCTTAATTGTGATTAAATTACAGCATTGAAGTCAGTTTTAACCAAAACAATACATTTACAGCCGGTTGACGATCGCCGAAATTTTCTCACTGTTTGTGGTCTTGAAAATGTTTGTAATTTAGTCCAATTAGATAAACCTTTAAATCAATTTATTATTAGTCTCTTAGCACAACTTATTAAAACTTATATCAAGATCGGTTCTACAAAAAAAATGGCTTTAATTGTGTTGTTAGAGTTTATCAATAAAATTGATTCAAACTTGTCTATAGACGATAATAAATTCATAGATTATATTATTTCAAAAATCACAAATTCTATCTTATAGAAAAATTATGACCTTAATTACTAAAGATAATTCCCGTAAATATATATCCTATTTTTTACCCGAATATCGAGTTTATCCTGAATATGATGCTACTCCTTTCACCGCAGGTAATTCCTACTGTCGTCTTTATTTAGTAGAAATGTATTTAGGGAGAATATTATTTGATAAGCGTTATCCTGTAGTTCATGCCAAAATTGAATATGAGCGAGGAGGAAAAAAAACGGTAGTTCCCTATTTAGCAAAACCTGACTATATGCAGGAATTAAGTCAAAAAAACCTAGATAGAGTGATTCAATATAACTATCCTCTTACAGAATTGTTTCCTTTTAATGGAGGTTTAGTTACATTAGATGCAAGATTATTGAGTATGGAAGCTAGTGATGTAATTAAACAGTTTATTAAAATAATCGGGCGTTTTTCTGATCTTTTAGTAGTACCTGAACTTTCAAGTGTAATTAAACTTGCTCAACCTCTTTATGAAGGAATAGAAGAACTAACAGGAAGTGGTTATGCCAATTTAGAATTAGGCTATCGTCAAAGCTTTGAAGAAGTAGGTAATGGTGGTGCAAATAGTCTTAAACCAGGATATTTTGTTGCAATTTTAGCAGAAGAAAAAGATATTAATTATGAGCAACTTTGTATAGTTAATGATAGTTTGCGTTTAGGTTCTCCAGGTAAAGGCACAGCTTTTATTAAAGATAGTAAACCTGTAGAAAAATATAGTTATATGTTATTTCGATTAGGAAAATCTAAGCAACAAAGATGGGAAAAATTGCCTAAAATAAACGGTTTGTTTCAAAAAGCAAAGAAAATAACTGCTCAAAGAGATTATGAATATCTTAAACGTTATTTACTACCAACAATAGAAGAAGAAATTTGGTTAAGTGAAGATATTGCTGAAGGCGATCGCCAGAATATGATTATTAGAATTAAAGATTATTTGAAAAAAATGGGCTTACAAAGTTATAATAATCAAGATATTTCTTTATCTACTCTAATGGAACGCCCTTTACCAGAAATGGATACTGAAACAGAAGCAGATTTAAAAGCTTTAAAGGATATTTGGTAGTAAGAAGTGTAAACTATGGGTTAATACTAATTTGATCAATGTTTGTTACAAATGACTAGGAGATTTTTTAGGAGTCAAGCTTGAGGATTCAGGAGTTGTATGGGAATGGCTTAAATACCATTTTTTAGGTCATAAATCATCTTTTTTGTCACAGGGACATCTCGTTAAAATTATTTTTATTGCCCTTACTATTCCTAACATTCTTTTTTGAAAATGTTATATAGCATTTCTCAGCAATCGTGAGGTACACCTATCTTAATTTTTTCCTATTCCCTATTCCCTATTCCCTATTCCCTGTTCCCAGTTAAGTGTTCCCTGTTCCCTA